>JAFQWS010000036.1 GCA_017407305.1 Clostridia bacterium | reverse complement strand
TAAATGAAATTTTAAATAAATAGCAAATTACTTTCACAAGCAAAACTAGGTAAGTTTACTATATGGGTAGGCTTACCTTTTCTTTTTATAAAATAAGATTTAATTGATAATATATTTATGTTAATTTATATATTTTTTTGAGAAAATTATGATATAATTTTAGTACAATTAATCGAAAAAAGTAGAAAGTAGTGGTAAATCAATATGGAATATGTTTGTTTAATACTTCAAATTATATTTATACTAGGAATATTTATATTTAAAACTAATGATAGATATTTAGTTAAATATAATGAATATTATAAAAAATATTTAATTGTTGAATTGATTGCTCAAGGAATGTGTTTTGTTGCCAACTGTGTAATTATATTTATAATAAAAGAATTAATGATTTATGTATTAGCAACACAAGTTCTATTAATGTCGTCGATATTAGGTTTTTATAGTAGAAAATCTAAAAAAAAATATTTTGATGAATTGTTAAATATTATTGTCGCAAATGATTTACAATCGATTGATTCTATAGAAATAAGAAAAAGATTATTAGTAAAATATGAAAAAGTATATTTTGTTGAAGATATTGAAAAGTGTAAAAAACATATAAAAAATAGTTAATTAACACAAACTTGCGGGAGTGTAGCTGTATTAATAGACAGTTGCACTCTTTTTTCTCCCTTGACAACCCAATTTGCGGGGTGGGATTTGTGGTTTTGGGGGTTGACCTTTGGTGACGTTGTGGTATACTAGATTTATGAAAAAGAACAATCCTAGACTTCAAAAACTAAAAACTGATTTTTCTCTTGATATTGGCGACAAGCCTTTGCAAGAGTATCCCAGACCGCAATTTCAAAGGGAAAGTTACGTCAATCTAAACGGATGGTGGCAGTATGCCATTTGCGACAGCAAAGAAACACCCTCTCAGTTTGACGGCAAAATTCTTGTTCCTTTTTCCCCCGAAACGGAGTTGTCGGGTGTGGAAAGGCAGTTGCTTCCCAACCAATTTTTGCATTATTACACAACATTTTCTTTGAAAGAAAATTTCAACCAAGGCAAGGTTTTGTTGCACTTTGGCGCAGTGGACAGCATTTGTTGGGTGTATCTAAACGGCTCTTTGGTGGGACGTCACGTTGGGGGATACAATGCCTTTTTCTTTGACGTGACAAAGTGGCTCAAAGAAACAAACGACTTGCACGTTGTCGTGCAAGACTTTGGAGACACGTCCTATCACACCAACGGAAAACAAAGTTTCAATCGTGGTGGTATGTGGTATTCGCCTCAATCGGGCATTTGGCAAACGGTGTGGTTGGAGTCCGTACCCAACGAGTGGTTGCGTGGTGTAAAAATGACACCCAACGTCAACGACCAAACAATCACTTTTGATTTTGACAAAGACAACGTAGGTGTGCAAATTTCCATTTTTGACCAAGGACAACAAATTGCCTGCGTTCAAACGGAGCAACAAAGTTGCACGATAAAAATTGACAACGCAAAGTTGTGGTCGCCCGAAAGTCCGTTTTTGTATGACGTGCATTTTGTCTTGGGACAAGACAAAGTCAAAAGTTATTTTGCAATGCGTTCCGTAGATATTCAAAGGGTGGACGGCAAGCCCAGAATTATGCTCAACAACAAACCCTATTTTCACAACGGCTTGTTGGACCAAGGCTATTGGGCAGACGGTTGGTACACAGCACCCAGCGACAAGGCTTTAGAATATGACGTAATTGTCGCCAAAGAAATGGGTTTCAATATGCTCAGAAAGCACATAAAGGTGGAGCCCATGCGTTGGTATTGGCATTGTGATCGTTTGGGAATGCTTGTTTGGCAAGATATGCCCAGTGGTGGCACTTACCAAAACTTGTGGATAACGTTGTGGTTGCCCTTTGCCATCAAGTTGCAAAAATTATCTGACAAAAACCCCAAAAGATTTTCTCGAAAGCCAAAGGAAAGCCAAGAACAATTTAAAGTGGAGTTGAAAGAAATGGTCGATCAACTTTACAACTGCCCTTGCATTTGTGTTTGGGTGCCTTTCAACGAGGGTTGGGGACAATTTGACAGCGCCAACGTAAGCAGTTGGTTAAAGCAATATGACCCCTCTCGATTGGTTGACCATGCAAGTGGTTGGCACGACCAAGGCGCAGGAGATTTTTTAAGTTTGCATATATACTATCGCAAGGTAAAAATTCCCAAAAAAGACAAAAAAGGAAGAGCAATCGTTTTGTCGGAATTTGGTGGATATTCCTACAAAGACCAAGAACATTGTTTCAATTTGGACGAAATTTACGGATATGGTGGAAAGGACATTGTCAATGCAAAATTGTTGACGGATGCTTTGGAAAACTTGTATCTAAACCAAGTGTTGCCTTGCATAGAAAAAGGCTTGTGCGCATCGGTTTACACGCAACTCAGTGACGTAGAGGACGAAACAAACGGCATCGTTACCTATGATAGAAAGGTTGTCAAGGTGGAAAAGGATCGCATGAAAAAGATAAACGAAAGGATGATTATACAATGACACAAGAAAAATATATGAAAGTGGCGTTGGCACAAGCAAAAAAGGCTTACGAGCAAAACGAAGTGCCCATTGGTGCCGTGTTGGTAATTGACGGAAAAATCGTGGCGCGTGGCTACAACAGTCGCAACAAAAGTCATGATGCAACTGCCCACGCAGAAGTCAACGCAATAAGAAAAGCCTGCAAAAAACTTGGAGATTGGCGTTTGGAAAACAGCACTTTGTACGTCACGTTGGAGCCTTGCCCCATGTGTTTTGGCGCATGTCTAAATGCAAGGGTAGACAAGGTTGTCTATGGTGCAAAGGAAACCGGTTCGCAAACACCCAACGTTTTGAACGGAGTCAACCACAAAATGGAAGTTGTGGGTGGTGTCTTGCAAGACGAGTGTGCCGATTTGTTAAAAAGTTATTTCAAAAGCAAAAGAACGTAAAATTTGTTGCATAAAAAAAGCGAGTTGAAAATCAACTCGCTTTTATTTTGTTTGTTATTCGGGAAGGACGGCAGTCAAGCTGTTCCAAATGGTGTTGACTTCTTGTGTTTGCACTGTGAAGTCAAGTTCGTACACCCAGTAACCATCTTGAATTTTTACCGTGCTGTGTTTGCAACGGACACTTGTTGTGCCAAGTTGAATTCCGTCCACTGTGTTGCACGTGTTGTAAAGGTAAAAACCAAACGTTCCGTTGGACAAGGACATTTCGTTTACGTCAAGGAAGTGCCATTGTTGCAATGCGTTGTTGTAAATTGCACGTTTTACCGATTTTGCAAGGTCGAACGTGATTGTAACAACAGGGTTTGCATCAGCATTGAGTACGCAACTCAAAGCATCAAAAGTTGCAACGGCAACTGTGCCACCAAAGGCATTTTCGCCTTGGTCAAGACTTCTTGCGTACAACAAAAGTTGGTCGCTGTCAATAAAGAAAGAATAGTTGCTCAAATCAAAAGATGCAGTTTTTGTATCGTTTGCAACTCTGTCAAAGTATTCCACGTTTGCCACTTTGTCGCTGTATTCGACGTCCAAGGTGTAGCTGTATGCTTCTTTGTGAAGATTTCCCACGTAGCAACTGACAACGTCTCTGGACGAAGCTATGGGGTTGAAACTTTCGTCAAACACCATTTCGTTGACAATAACCGTTCTCAAACTTACCGAAGTGCTGGTGGAAGAAATTTTTACCAAATCAAATTGACCGTTGTCGACGGAAACGTCGTAAATTTCCACAGCTTCAATGGTAGTTGTCATTTTGTAAGTGACCGTTTCGCCTTGGATTTTTTCAATTTGGACAGTTTTCGAGCCGTTTACGTCAAGGGGTTTAATTTTGTCGTAGTTGGGCAAGTCTTCGTAAATGTTGTAGTCTTGCGTGTATTCCGTTGTTGTGTCGCCATAAACTTCAGTGACTTTTTCGTAGTTTGCCAAAGAAATTTGATAGGTCAACGTTTCGGCATCCCATCTTGTGTAAGAATAGGTGGGTGCAGGGGGTGTGCATCCTGCAACAAGGGTAAAGACCAAAGTCAATACCAAAACCAAAGATAAAGTTTTAAATAAATTTGATGTTTTCATAGTGATGTAATTATACCAACATTTTCGTTTTTTTTCAACTGATTGACTAAATATATATTGCAATGACGGTTTTTTTCGCGTATAATTTAGTTATGTTTACAATTTACAAAGGAAATACCTATTTGGACGGATGCAAATACGTTTATGACCGTCTTTCACAAGTGGATCAAAGTCGTTTGGACGTTACACACTACGTTGTCGTTCCCGACAGAGCGTCTTTTGAAGCCGAGCACTCAATGTTGTCAAGACTTGGGGGCAGTTTTTCCGTGCAAGTTGTTACAATCAACCGATTGTTTTCACGTTTGCAACAGGATTTTGTTTCAAAAAACGTCAAGTATCTTTCCAAGCAAAGCGCAATCATCGTGTTGACGGGCATTGTGGAAGATTTGAAAGACCAATTCGTTTACTACAAAAAAGGTTTGACGGAGGGTTTTGTTGAAAACGTTTACCAAACAATTTGCCAATTTAGATATTGCAAAGTCAGCCCCAAGCAAATTGCTTTGACAAAATATCCTTTGAGTTTGCAAGGCAAAATGCACGACCTTGGATTGATTTACACGGCCTATGCCGACTATTTGAAGCAAGGTTTTCGTGACAGTGCCGAAAAATTGGACGTGTTGTGTGATGAAATTCCCAACCTTTCCAAAATAAAGAACAGCCACTTCTATTTTTATGACTTTGACAACTTCTCCACGCAAGAACTTGCACTTATTGAAAGTTTGGCAAAGAACGCTCAAAGTGTTACGGTGGCTTGTTGTTACTGTACCACTAAGGAAAACAAGTATTTGTATCTCAACGATATTTATACCGAGCTAAAAACTATGTGTCAAAAAGCAGGAATCGTTCCTGTGGAAATTGAAAACGCAAGTCACGCCAACCAATACGCTGAGCAAATTGGCAAGGGTTTGTACACATTTGACAAAATTAAGCCCATCGAAAACAACGATTTTCTTTGTCTTTTCAAGGGGGATTCGCGTGTGCAAGAAGTGTATGCCTTGGCGTGTCAAATTGAAAAGTACGTTCGTTTGGGCAATCGTTATGACGACGTGTATGTGGTGTGCAGTGACGTCAACGATTATTCCAATGCAGTTTCTTTGGTCTTTCCCGAATTTAATATTCCCTACTTTGTCGATTTGAAAAGCAACTTGGCAGTGCACCAATACAGCCAATTTGTGCTGGACTATCTTGAAATGCAAAAGAACAAGACTTTTGACAAAGTGATGAGTTTTGTAAAAAATAGACTTTACAGCGGTGGGGACGAAAGGGTTTACCACTTTGAAAACTACTGCTTGAAATACAACGTGAAATATGGTTTTGGAAAATTGGACTTGGGCAAAAATGAAAAGAACTTTGACAAAGTGCAATCTTTTGCCAACGATCTTCACAACTTGCAACAACAAAACGACTTCCCTTCCAGCCAAAAGGTGGACGAATATTTGGCAATGGTCAAAAGATTGGTGGAAAACCAAGACCTAAAAACAAAACTTGTCTGTTTTGCACAAGAACAAAAGGATGCCGAATTGGTGGAAAGTTTTGTTTCCGAACAAGTGGAAGAAAAGTTTAACCACAGCCTTGAAGAAATTTCCAACGTTGCAGGTCAACGTTACGTCAAGTTGGAAGAATTTATTAAGATTTTGCACAACACGTTGGCATCACAAGAAATTTCCGTTGTTCCCTCCAAGCGAGACGCAGTGGTGTTTGCCAACATGGCAAAGGCAAGAAAGCACGACGTCAAATTTTTGGCATTGTTGGGCGCAAACCAAGGCAAAATGCCCATTGTAAAGACTGATGGCAATCTTTTGACGGACAAAAACCTTGACCAATTGGAAAAAGTTGACGTTTTTTTGCACCCTCACATTTTCACCGAGAACAAACGTGAAAGATTCAGTTTATATCAGCTTTTGCAAGAGCCTCAAAAGCTGTTTGTGTCTTTTGTCACGTCCGTCAACGGCGAGGCAATGTTGCCTTCTTTTTTTGTGGAAGGTTTGCAAGGTTTGTTTTTGGACAAGGGCAACCGCTTGGGATTTTTGCCTTCCGACCAAAACATTTATACAAAACGACAAGCAATTGCAAAAGTCGTTTCCAACCAAAGAAAACTTAAAGACAGTCAACCGGTCAACTTGGACGTGTTTGAAAAGTTGTCCGATTTGCTCAAGGAGGAAACGGAAAAATACCAATATGACAAAACCTATCAACGCCAAGTTAATTTTGGTGAAAAGTTGTTTTTGGTAGACGAAGAAACAAGCGTAACCAAAATTACCGATTTTGTTTCTTGCCCTTACAAGTTTTTCATTAGATACGGCTTGGGCGTTCGCCCCAGACAAAAGGCGGAAATTCAAAGCAACACTTTTGGCGACATTTTGCACGAAGTGTTGGAAAAATTTGTCGTTTTGCCCAACGTAAAAACATTTTCTTGTGACGAAGTAAAAACCAATGCGTACAAAATTTTTGTCAAAATTATGTCACAAGATTTTTACAAAGGTCTTTGCAATGACAAGTCGTTGGCGGGTATTTTGAGAGAACTCAAAAAAGAAGCAGGAAAAGTTTGCCTCAACGTCCAACAACAACTTATAAACAGTGAATTTACGCCCCTTGGCTCGGAAATGAGTTTTGGCAAAAACAAGACGTTACCACCTGTGGAAATTGACTTTGAAACCAACAAGTTCAAACTGCGCGGTAAAATTGACCGCGTGGACGTTTGTGGCAAAATGTTCTTTGTTGTGGACTACAAAAGCGGAGGCGCAACGTCGGCCACTTTCAGCGAAGAATCTTTGTACTACGGCGAAAAACTGCAACTTTTGGTGTACTTGTTGGCTGTAAAAAACGGTTTGAAAAATTATGATACGACGGCAGGTTTTTACTATGCAAGACTTTACAACGATTTTTCCAAAACCGCGTCAAAGTTCACTTTCAATGGAAAAACCTTGGCAGAAAGGGACGTTGTTGAAAAAATTGACACGGCTTTTGCCTCTGCAAGAAAAAGTTCATTGTTGGGTGTTTCGTTGAATAACGACGGCAGTTTCAGTCAAAAGTCGCACGTCATTTCTGCCCAAGAAATTGATGACTACATAAAATACACAACGCAGTTTATTGCCTTGTGTGGCAAACGTATGAAAGACGGTTACGTTTCAGTCAGTCCAATGGGCAAGGCTTGTGAATTTTGCGATTATAAATCAATTTGTGACTCACAAGACTTGTTTGTAGATGGCAAACGTGACAAAAATTACAATGTAGAAAAAGACGTCTTTGGGAAGGTGAAATATGACTAAATACACACCTCAACAACAAGCAATTATCGACAGCCGAAACAAAAACTTGATTGTGTCTGCGTCGGCAGGCACAGGCAAGACCACTGTTATGGTGGGAAGAATTGTCGAAAAAATTCTCAAAGGCGAATTGGACTTGGACAATTTGTTGGCAGTTACCTTTACCAAACTTGCCACAGAAGATATGAAAAACAAAATTTTGTCCAAACTGCAATCGGCAAGGCAAGGCAAAGCCAACAAAAAAGAAGTTCAGCGAGCAATGGAACAAAGTGAAAAGGTGGACAGTTGTGCTGTTTCGACAATTCACAGTTTTTGCGCTGACGTTGTGAGAAACTATTTTTATTTGGTGGATGTTGACCCCAACTTTTCCATTTTGGAAGAGGCCAACGCAATGCAACTTAAAGTTCAGGCATTGAGCATAACCAAAGAAGAGTTCAAAGACGAGGAGGAGTTTTCTCGTTTATATACGCTGTTTTTGCACAAACGTAAAGACGAAACGTTTGACAAGAGCGCAATGCAAATTTACGATTTTTCGCGTGCGCAAGTAGATTTTGAAAAATGGTGGCAAGAAAAAAAACAAAACTTTCAAAATTTGTCTTCCACAAGCCCTCTTTGTCAAAAAGCCAACGCGGGACTTGTTTCTGATATAAACAAAGCAAAGATTCGGTTTGAAGGCCTTGCCAATGAGTTTTCTTGCTTGCAAATGGACGTATGCTCTCAAAAAGCAAAGGAAAACGTCGTTGAATTGTCCACAATAAACGCTCTTTCTTTGAGGGAAAACGTTCAAAAGTTGGACAGTATTGCCATCAAACCGATGGGAAACGTCCCCACCAAATACAAAAATTTTGTTGGCGAACAACAGTTTAAAGACCTTAAAGAAAAGTTCAAACAAGTCACCGAACAAGCGCGGAAGGTTGTGCAAGAATACAAAGATATCTTTAAAGAAGGCTTTGACAAAGCCTTGAAAGACGTAGAATGCTCGACAATCCTTGCCGACAAAATGATCGAGTTTGTTTTGGCTTTTGACAAAAATTACTCACAACTCAAAAAGCAACGAGGTGTTGTTGACTTCAACGATTTGGAAAGATTTGCCCTTCAAATTGTCAACGACAACGATGCGTTGGCAGAACTGCAATCAAAATATACTGAAATTTTCGTTGACGAATATCAAGACGTCAACGGAGTGCAAGAAGCCATCATTGAAAAGTTGCATTGTGGAACAAATTTGTTTATGGTGGGCGACTACAAACAAAGCATTTACGATTTTAGACAATGCGATCCCAAGTACTTTGCCCAAAAATGCAAAGAGTATCAAATTAGGCCGGACAGCGAGGCTCATTATCTAACAACAAACTTCCGTTCCAACAACGAGATTTTGAAATTTGTCAACGTAGTGTTCAGCCACGTTATGACTGCCGATTTTGGTGGCGTGGATTACCAAGGCACGTCAATGTTGTCCAGCAACATTGCACAACAATCTCAACATCCGGCCGTTATGATTGACGTTGTGCATTGTCAGCAAAAGGAAAAGGAGCTTGCAACAAAAGTTTACGACGTGGCAAATGCCGACTTTGTCGAAGAGGACGATCAACACGGCCGTGTCATTGCCGAAAGGATAAAGCAGTTGGTTGGCTCTTTTGTTCAGGTTGGCAATGACAAAAAGCAAATTCAATATGGCGACGTGGTATTGCTGTTTAGAGGTATGGTCTCCAACGAAGTGGTGAACGTTTACAACACTTTGGTAAAAAACAACATCCCCGTATCTATTTCTTTGAAAGAAGACGAATTTTCTCTAAAAGAACTGAAAGATCTCGTCAATTTGTTGCGTGTTTGTGACAATCCCTTTGACGATGTTGCAACAACAGGGTTGGCATTGTCCTTTTTGGGTGGATTTGACGAAAACACGTTGTCCGAAGTGGTTCTTTCTTCCAACAAAGATTTAAGTCTTTATGAAAAAATTCAACAAAGCACCTTGCCTTTGGCAAAGTCTTTTGTGGACTTTGTAAACAAGTGTCGCCTTTGGACGGCAACGCAAACAATTGAAAAAGTGTTGCTCAACGTAATTGAACAAACAAACTATCACTTGTACGTACAAGGTTTGCCCAACGGACAAACAAGAATAAAGAGATTGTACGAAACGTTGGACAAAATCAAAGGCAAAGAGTTTTCTCAAAGCGTCACGAAATTTTTAAATTTTGTGGATTTTGCAAGTCAGGCAAAAGAGCCGTCTGCAACGACTTCCAACGGTGCAGTGCGAATTATGACAATGCACGCATCAAAAGGCTTGGAGTTCCCAGTTGTTTTCGTATGCCGTGCACACGGCGAACTTTCCCACTCCTCCAAAGATGGGGAAAGGTTTTTGTTGGACAAGGACTGGGGTATTGCCTTTAACAAGGTGGATTTTGAAAAAAGAACGATAGAGCGTCTTTTGTCAACAAAAGCAATCGCGCTTGACAAAAAAGCAAAAAGGTACGAAGAAGAAATGCGACTTTTGTACGTTGCTTTGACTCGTGCTCAAAATCATCTCATTGTCGTTTGTAACGACAAAAAACAAAAATGGGAAGATGCCCCAAATGCGAAAACTTTTGCCGATTGGATATTTGGTGCACTCAAACAAAAGTATGGAGATATAGATGGCGACAAGTTGTTGGATGGTTGCATCAGCATCAAACATTGGTCGCTCAACACCACGGTTGGTGTGCAACAAACCAACACTTTGTGCGCACAAACAGGAGACTTTGACAAAGCTGTACAACAAATGAATTACGTCTATCCTCATTTGGAAAGCGCAACTTTGCCAATGAAAGTCGTCTCTTCTCGCTTGGACAAGCTGTACTCGTCGGAGGAAGACGTGCCTATTTTTGAGCCGTTGCAATTGACAAAAGATCAATTGGACGCCTCTCAACTTGGCACAGATTATCACAAAGTTTTCGAACTTATTGACGTATTTGACTTGGACAATCTTGACAAAAACGTAAGCGAATTGGAAGACAAACAAATTATACTTTCCAAGCTGGATTTGGACGTTATTAGAAAGGTTGCTCAAAACCAACAACTTAAGGATTTGCTTGCTTCGGGCAAGGTGTATCGCGAACAACCCTTTATGCTCAACGTCAAAGCAAAAGAAGTCATTGCCAATTGCAATCTTGACGACGACGTTGTTTTGCAAGGTATCGTTGACGTGGTCATTATCAAAGAGGAGACGGCAATTGTTTTGGATTACAAATATACAAAACATCCCGAATACATTAAGCAAAATTATGGCTCACAACTCAACTCTTACGCAATGGCTGTGGAAAGAATTTGCAAGGTGACCAGCGTGGAAAAATACGTAATGAGCATTGCCAACAACCAGCTCATAAAATTGTAAAAAAAAGTATAAAAAAAATAATTAAGTCAACAATTTGGTTATGAGCCAAATTGTAATAGATTTCATTATTCAAAACACAACAAAAATCGCCACTGCACTTTTTGGTGCAGTGGCTTTTGCAACCCTTGTCAACGTAGTTGTCAATCCTTATTACAGCCAAAGCAAAAAACTGAAAAAAGGTATTGTCCTTTTGAAAAAGTGCGCTTTTGGGCAATCGGTCTTTCGTTTTGTGGAAAGTTTACCCAAACAATATCTAAATCAATGGAAGTGTTTCACCAAAACCCCCAACGTATATCCAAGCGAAATTTTTGAATTTGCCACAAAAAAACCAAAGGTTGTACTAAGTTGGCTGTATTTTTGTTTGGGCATTTCTGCTGTGGGGATGGCATCAATGTTTTTTGTTGACCAAAACAGCGACTTTTTGCTTTTGGCGCTTTCTTTGACCGTTTGTTTGTGCCTGTCGCAAAACTTTGTCAAGGCAATACGTCAAAGAGAAAGAAAAAAGATGGAAAAGATTTTTGACAAGTGGCTTTGCCATATGGACGCTTTCTTTGGCAAGGACTTCGATTTTGAAAACATGGGCAAAAAGATTGACGACAAAGACTTGAACGACGTGATTGAAAGTTTTGATTTGCTCAAAAAATCCACCGACACTGCCACGCTGGAAAAAATCGCCAAACTATTGCAGTCAAAGGGACTCAACGGGCAACGAACTGTGGCGCAACAGCAACGGCTAAATCTTGCCCTAAACCAACTTATGGTGCAAAGTCAGGAAAAAATTGAAAAAACAAGTAAAACCAAACCGATTGAATAACTTTTTCAATCGGTTTTTAATATTGTAGTTGTATTGTACAGTTGATTTGTGGTATAATCGCACTATGAATCAATCCATTGCTCGCACGTTGAAAAACCTTCCCGACAAACCGGGAGTATACGTAATGTATGATGCCGACAAAAACGTTTTGTATGTCGGCAAGGCAAAGGTGCTCAAAAATCGTGTGCGACAATATTTTCATACCAACGAAAAACCGATAAAAGTCCAAGCAATGCTCAACCACGTGGAAAGCTTGGATTATATCGTAACCCAAAGCGAAACGGATGCTTTCGCCTTGGAAAACACCCTTATCAAAAAGCACAAACCACCTTTCAACATATTGCTCAAAGACGACAAGCAATATCCCTATATCAAGGTTGATCTAAAACAAGATTTTCCCAGGTTTGTATTCACAAGGAAAATATTAAAAGACGGATTTAAGTATTTTGGACCAATCACAAATGGTGGCAGTTCCGTTTGGGAAATTTTGCACAAGATTTTTTCTTTTGCGACTTGCAAACACGACTTTTCAAAATTAAAAGCCAATTTCCGTCCTTGCCTGAACATGCACATTGGCACCTGTTTGGGCCCTTGTGTAAACCCCGATGTCAAAAAGGAATATCAGCAACAAGTACAAAAAGCATTGGAATTTTTGAAAGGCGACGTATCTTTCGTTTGTCAAAAACTGCAACAAAAGATGATGGAAGAATCGGAAAAGACCAACTTCGAAAGTGCAATGGAATACAAACGCTTGTTGGAAGTGGCCCAAAAGTACGGCGAAAAACACGCCGTTTCCATCAATAAATGCGTGGACTTTGATTGCTTTGCCATTGTGTTTGACGGGAAAAATACTGCCGTCAACCACACCATGGTAAGGGAAGGCAAGGTCAACTATTCCAACAACGTTTCCGTAGATGATGGTGGCATTGAGATCGGACAAACGTTGGAAAGCTTCTTGGTGGAGTATGCCGAAAAGATGCAACTGTCTTCAACGTTGTATTTAAACGTAGCCCAAGACTTTCAACCTTTGCAAGAAACACTTTCAAAAATACTTGGCAAAAAGGTGGAAATTTCCCATCCACAACGTGGTGTAAAAAGACAACTTGTGGAAATGTCGCAAGAAAACGTTTTGGACTTTTTGGCAAGACAGCAAACGCAAATTGACAAAAAATACAACTCAACCATTGGCGCAGTTTTGCAGTTGAAACAACTGCTAGGTTTGGAGAAAATTCCCAAAAGAATCGAGTGTTTTGACATCTCCAACATATCTGGTGTGCACAAAGTGGCATCTATGGTTGTTTTTGAAAACGGTGAAAAGGTGCCCAAGAAATATCGCAGGTTTAAAATTCGCACCGTGGAAGGCGCCAACGATTTTGCTTGCATGAAAGAAACGTTGGTACGCCGATTTACACACGAGACAGAAGAGTTTGCTACCATTCCCGACCTTGTTGTGGTGGATGGTGGTTTGGGACAACTGACCTATGCAAAGCAAGCAATTGCTCAAGCAGGGGTGGACGTGCAACTGTCGGCATTGGCAGAAAAAGAAGAACTTGTCTATCTTCCCACCGACAACAATCCACGCCGACTGCCCATCAACAGCCCTGCCCTCAATTTGTTGATAAATCTTCGTGACGAAGCCCACCGATTTGCAATAACCTATTTCAGAAACTTACACACCAAAAGCGCTCTCAAATCGGAATTGGAAAAAATTGATGGAATGGGCGAAAAGAGAATTATTGCAATTGGAAAACAATTCAAAACTTTACAAGCACTTAAAGAAGCAACTCTGGAAGAAATTGAAAAAGTTCCAACCATCAACAAGCCCACTGCCAAAGCAGTATATCAGTTTGTTCATCAAGAAGAATGAGGAGAAATATCGTGCAAATTATCAAAGCAACAAATCTTACAAAACAATATTCCTTTGTAAAAGCCGTTGACAACGTCAACTTGACCATTGAGCAAGGAGAAGTTGTAGGTCTTGTCGGAAAAAATGGCTCGGGAAAGACAACGCTCATCAAATTGTTGTCAAACGTCGCCCTGCCCACTTTTGGCACAGTGGAAAGATTTGCTTTGGACAATCCGACAGACGTTTCGGCAATTATTGAAAGCCCTGCCTTGTACAAAAATCTCACGGCAAGACAAAACATGAAAATCCGTTGCAAATTGTTGGGTTTGCCTCACGACCAACAATACGTTGACAAGACGTTGGAATTGGTTGGCCTTTTTGCTCAAAACAAAAACAAAGTGGAAGATTATTCTTTGGGTATGCAACAACGCTTGGCAATTGCCTTGTGCTTGTTGGGTAGGCCCAAGTTTCTTTTGTTGGACGAGCCAATCAATGGTTTGGATCCCCAAGGCATCAAAGAGGTAAGAGAATTGGTGCAAAATTTGTCTGCATCGGGCGTTGCCATTTTGATTTCATCTCACATTTTGTCGGAGCTTTCACAAATTGCCACTCGCTACGTCTTTATTGACAAAGGAAGAATTATCAAAGAAATGACGCAAGAGCAATTTGAAAAAATCAACTGCGGACGTATGCGTTTGGTCACTAATCAAGCAGGATTGGCTTTTTCCGTTTTGAAAGAGCAAGGTTTTGACGCGCAATTAGTGGATGCAAAAGTTGTGGAAGTCGCAACAGTTATGAACGTTACCGACTTGATTGTTTTGATGTCGCAACACGACGTCAAAATTGATACGGTTTCCGTCGCGAAGCCTTCCTTGGAAGACTTTTATCTTCGTTTGTTAAATGGAGGCAACAATGGTTAATATTTTAGCAAGTTTGGTGGAAAGATTGAAAACAAGCAAATTGTTTATCGTATTTTTGCTTGTCGCAGGAATTGGCCTTCCCATTTTGGCAACCTTTATCAACGTGGCAGTCGTGCAGTTTGTCAACGAAATGACGTTGGAAGAACTTCGCTACCAAATGCAACTGACGGGTACCAGTGGCAAAAGCTTGGCGTTGTCCGAGATTTCCATCACGTCTATTGGTGGAATTTTTGCACTTATTTGTGCAGGTGTTTTGGCCTGTTACGAACTTAAACACGGCCCTGTAAAAAACTGCATTTTGGCATACGGCAGAAAAAACACCTTTTTTGCTCACGCATTGTTTGTGCCCATTGTTTTTGCAATTTTGATGTTGGCAGACATTGTGGGAACAGCGTTTTTTATGGCAATTCCTTTTGGTTGGACGGCCTCGGGTGGCTTTTTCCAAGAAGTGGGCGAAATTTTGTCTTGGCTTTTGTTGGTTGTCATCGTGGCAGTTGCCACAGGTACTTTTGCAAACACCTTCATCATTGCAATAAAATCGGCAACGGGCAGTATCTTTGCCTTTTTGGGAGCAGTTTTTGCTTTCGACATTGTGGTGTCCATCATTTTGCCAGGCATGGAACTTTCTTTGCAACAAAGTGTAATTCAATGGCTTCCTTTATATCAACTTAACAACCTTATATCAAAGGCGACCCTTTTGGGCAATGGCTTTTTGTACGTCAAAACTGTTATTGTTTGCGTTGCAATTACAGGTGTTTTTGGCTTTTTGAACTGGCTTCAATGGCAGAAAGTTGATTTCAAATAAACAAGTATAAATACTTGACTTATGTCAGTCATTGGTATATAATTGCATGGCAAATTATCAAAAGGGGTAAAATTCAATGAAAAACGCAATTCATCCTAAATATCACGAAGTAACAGTTGTTTGTGCATGTGGCGAAACCTTCAAAACAGGTACAACAAAAAATACAGACGTTATCAAAGTTGAAATCTGCAACAAATGTCATCCCTACTTCACAGGCAAACAAAAGACTGTAAACCAAGGTGGCAGAGTAGACAAATTCAAACAACGTTACGGAATGTAATCAAAAAACAAAAACAAGGGATACACCTTTGACGGGGTATCCCTTAAATTTTAGGTAAATGTTATGAAAACAAAAATTGGAGGACAAGCAGTCTTAGAAGGCGTAATGATGCGAGGTGCAACGTCAATGGCGTTGTGTGTTCGTGATGAAAACGGCACAATTCGTACCGACACCCAAAGATTGCCTTTGAAAAAACCTTGGTATAGAAAGGTTCCCATCATTCGTGGCGTAGCCAATTTGATTTTCTCGTTGGTTTCCGGCATGAAAATCACAATGAAATCTGCAGAAATTGCTTTGGAAGATGAAGTGCAAACGGAAGATCAAGGCATGGGCGGATTTATGACTCTTGCAGTTGTCTTGGGTGTTGTTTTGGCAGTGGCATTGTTTACCGTTTTGCCCACACTTTTGACCAACTTGTTTTTGACCTTGACCGGTTGGCAAGACATCCAATGGTTGCGCTCGTTGTGTGAAGGAATTTTAAAAGTTGTCATTTTGATTGGCTACATGTTGGGAATTTCCTTTATGGGCGAAATCAATCGTGTGTTTATGTATCACGGAGCAGAACACAAAACAATTGCTTGTTATGAAGCAGAATTGCCCTTGACTGTGGAAAACGTCAAAAAATGTTCACGTTTCCACGACCGTTGTGGCACAAGTTTTTTGGTTTTTGTCGTTTTGTTGTCCATTATCGTATCCGTTGGCATTGATGCAATTTGCTATGCGGTTGGCTTTGAACAAATAGCCGTTTGGTACGTTCGCTTGCCCATCAAATTGGCATCAATTCCCATTTTGGCAGGACTTTCCTACGAAATGATTATGTTGCTTTCTTGCACAAATTTCATTTTGTTTAGACCTTTGAAATGGTTGGGCAAACAATTCCAACGAATCACCACTCGCGAACCGGACGACGGCATGATGGAAGTTGCCATTTGCGCATTTAACAAAGTGTTGGAAATGGACGCCGACCTTACAATTCCCGAAGAACATTTCCCCGAACCCATTTTGTTGCACCAATTCAAAAAGCAACTGGAACCTTTGATGGACTACAACAACATGGAACGTTGCGACCTTGATTGGATTTTGTCGGCAGTTTTGGGTGTGGAAAGAAGCAAGCTCAAAGACGATATGAAAATTCCTTTTGGTTGGCAAGTCCGTGTGGAAAGTTACGTAAGACGTTGCGCCAAAGGCGAACCTTTGCAACACGTGTTGGGAAACACCGATTTTTATGGCAAAGTGTTTTGCGTAACAAAAGACACGCTTATTCCTCGTTTTGAAACGGAATTGGTGTGCGAACAAGTCATCAAACATACCAACGAAAAGAGCAAAGTGCTTGATTTGTGTTGTGGAACAGGTTGCATTGGCATCACGGTCAAACTTTTCACAAATGCAAATGTTGTTTGTGCAGACGTCAGTAAACCTGCGCTCAAAGTCGCAAAATTCAATGCAAAGAAAAACAAAGCAGACGTCTCTTTCGTTTGTAGCGATATGTTTGAAAAAATCAAAGGCAAGTTTGACGTTGTCGTTTGCAATCCTCCTTATATTGCAACCGACGTTATTGAAACTTTGGATGCAAAAGTCAAAGATTACGAACCCAAATTGGCACTTGACGGAGGCAAAGACGGTCTTGACTTTTACAGAATTTTAGCGCATAATATAAAGGACCACTTGACGGAAAAAGGCGTGTTGATTTTGGAAATTGGTTTTGACCAAGGCGAAGCAGTAAAACAACTTTTCCAACCCCTTTTCCAATCAGTAGAAGTAAAAAAAGACTACTCACAAAAGGACAGAATAGTCATCTGCAAATAATATGTTTACAAAATTACAAAACATCAAAACTAGATATAATTTTTTGACGGAAGAACTTTCCAAAAGTGAAGTCATTTCCGACAACGCATTGTACAAAAAGTACGTCAAAGAGCATTCTGCATTGACCGACGTGGTGGAGTGTTTTGACCAATATCAAAAGGTGGAAAAAGAACTTAAAGACTGCCAAGAAATGTTGGAAATGGAAACGGACAAGGAAATGTTGTCCTTGTTGCAAGAAGAAGCCAACCAATCAAAGGCAACTTTGGGCGAATTGACGGACAAATTGAAAGTGTTGTTGCTTCCCAAAGACCCCAACGACGACAAAAACGTTATCGTGGAAATTCGTGGTGGTGCAGGTGGCGAAGAAGCAGCATTGTTTGCCAACGAACTTAGAAGAATGTACTATATGTTTGCCGACAAAAATCGTTGGAAGATTGACGAAATTGACGTCAACGAAACGGAATTGGGTGGTTTGAAAGAATGCACCTTTATGGTTGTTGGCAACGGAGCATACAGCCGTTTTAAATTTGAAGGTGGCGTACACCGTGTTCAACGTGTTCCCGAAACGGAATCACAAGGACGAATTCACACCTCAACCGTAACCGTTGCAATTTTGCCCGAAGCAGTGGACGTGGACATTGAAATCAACGAAAAAGATTTGAAAGTGGACACATACCGAAGCAGTGGCGCAGGCGGACAACACGTCAACAAGACGGAAAGTGCAATTCGCATCACGCACCTCCCTACGGGCATTGTCGTTGCTTGCCAAACGCAACGAAGCCAAATTCAAAACAGAGAACAAGCCATGCTTATGCTCAAATCCAAGTTGTACGACTTGTATCAAACGCAGGCAGACAAAGAGTATGCCCAAGCACGCAAAACTCAAGTTGGCACAGGGGACAGAAGCGAACGTATTCGCACCTACAACTTCCCTCAAGGCCGTGTTACCGACCATCGCATCGGTTTCACGTTGTACTCGTTGGAAAACTTCTTAAATGGCGATATTGCCGAAATGGTGGAAGCATTGCGCATTGCTGACCAAACAGCAAAATTGCAAAGCAGTCAAAACGATTAAAATAATTTTAACAAGGGGAACAATATATGAAACTCATTTGTGGACAAAAAGGAAGTGGCAAAACAGAAAAACTTGTCAATAGAGCACACGCACATTGCGCAGTATGCAAGGGTGTTTTGGTTTATTTGGACAAATCCAACCACCGCATGCACGTCTTGGATAGAAAAATTCGTTTGGTAGATATGAGCGAATACAAAATCAAGACAGTCGAACAATTCATTGCATTTGCAAAGGGAATGTTGGCACTCAACTATGACATCGAACACGTCTATTGTGACGAATTGTTCAGTGTTTTGCGTTTGACAGTGGACGATTGCCAAGCATTGGTAGACGGCATTGAAAAACTCGAAAAAGATTTCAGCATCGAATTTACCATTGCAGTTACAGCAGACAAAATTCCCGAAAATCTTGCACAATACGAAATTGCATAATTGATTTGATTTTCACTCCACACAAAGGGTTACTTTTGTGTGGAGTTTTTTATTTAGATTTACGTTTGTTGACTATCAAAAGGCAATATGCTAAAATTAGTTTAACTTATTGGAGGAACGAACAATGACACCCGAAGGCAAAAAAATTGTATTTTCCGGCGTACAACCCACCGGCAACATCACGTTGGGCAACTATTTGGGAGCAATCAAAAATTGGGGCGCAATGCAAGAAGATTTTCAATGTATTTTTAGCGTTGTAGATTTACACTCTATTACTGTCGCACAACAACCTGCCGAATTGAGAAAGCACACAATGGAATTGCTTGCTCTTTATTTGGCATGTGGCATTGATCCGGAAAAGAGTATTGTCTTTTTGCAATCTCACGTTCACGCACACGCCGAATTGGCATGGGTTTTGGACACAATTGCCTACATTGGCGAACTCAATCGCATGACGCAATTCAAAGATAAATCTCGCAAACATCAAGACAACATCAACATGGGTTTGATGAACTACCCCGTCTTGATGGCAAGTGATATTTTGTTGTATCAAACTGACGTAGTTCCCGTTGGCAAGGACCAAAAACAACATTTGGAACTTGCTCGCACGTTGGCAGAAAGATTTAATAATAGATATTCCCCTACTTTTGTCGTTCCCGAACCTTACATTGCAAAACAAGGCGCAAAAATCATGAGTTTGGCAGATCCTTCTTCCAAAATGAGCAAATCTGACGAAAACGAAAATGCCAGCATTTTCTTGACGGACGACAAAGCAACAGTGGCAAGAAAATTTAGACGTGCAGTCACCGACAGCGACACGCAAGTAAGATATTCTCTCAGCGAAAAACCTGCCGTATCCAACCTTTTGACAATCTATTCACTTTGCACAGGCAAGACAATTGCCCAATGTGAAAAGGAATTTGAAGGTCTTGGCTATGGTGTGTTCAAAGAAAAATTGGCGGAAGCCGTTTCTGCCGTTTTGCAACCTATTCAAGAAAAACAAGCACAATTGCTCAAAGACAAGGCATATTTGGAAAAGGTGTTGAAAGAAGGTGCCGAAAAGGCCAATTATCTTGCCAACAAAACCTTGCAAAAGGTTTACAAAAAGGTTGGTTTTGTTCCCCCTATTAGATAATGTTTGGATACGTAAAATTGAGCAATGATGCCCAACAAAGTGAAAGAGGAATTTTTCAAACTTTTATGTGTGGCATCTGCAAGGCTACCAAAAATTATTCGTCAAAAGCGCGCACGGCCGTTGGCAACGACATCACTTTTTTGAACGTGCTGTTTCACAGCTTTTTGCAACAAGAAGTGGAAGTTGTCAAGGGAAAATGCGTTGCCCATCCATTTAAAGACCGAACGTTGATGACGGTGGACGAAGTTTGTTCAAAACTTGCCACAGCCAACGTTTTGTTGACATATTTATCTTTGGCAGACCACGTTCAAGACGAAAAATCTTTGACAAAAAAGTTGGCGAAAAAGCTTTTTGAAAAGGATTTCAAATTGGCTTGTGAAAAAGAACCCGAATTGGCAACGGCGTTGCAACAAGAGTGTCTTTCCTTGGCAAAGTTGGAACAACAAAAAGAAACGTCCATTGACGTCGTTTCTCATCCGTCGGCACAACTTTTGGTGCACGTGGCAAAGACAGTTGTGGGTAAATCCAACAAATTTTTGTTGGATTTGTGTTACAATGTGGGAAAATGGGTATATTTAATAGATGCGTGCGACGATTTCAATAAAGATTTAAGAAAAAAATCGTACAATCCTTTTCAACAAGCATATGGTTCAAAGCTGGACAAAAAGGCTTTGGAAGAAATTTCCTTTTTGCTCAACACGGTGACCAACCGTGCAGTCATGTGCCTAAACGATTTAAATTTGACAAAATACAACTGCATTTTGCATAACGTAGTTTACAAGACCTTCCGTCAAGAAAACGAGAGGGTACTCAAAAAAATAAGAGGTTAATCAGATGGGTTACGAAATCAATGCTTACAAAATCTTGCAAATAAAAGAAAACGCAACGCAAGAAGAAATTGAACAAGCATATCAAAAATTAAAAGAAAAATACGAAGACGACAGATTTTTGCCGGGCGAAAAAGGACAAGAAGCAGCCGAAAAAATGCAACAATTGAAGGTCGCTTACGAAGAAGCAATGTCCAAGTTCCCTCACGAATGGCACGAAGAAGATTTTATGGATGAACACGAAAAGGCACAAAGTGGCTTTGATGCTCAAGAAATCCAAAAGCTCATTGAAGAAGACGTTGAACTTGCGCAAGAAAAGTTGGACCAAGTCGTCAACAGAACGGCCGAATGGCATTTTTTGCAAAGTGTTGTTTATTTCAAGAAAAATTGGTATTTGGAAAGCAAAAAACAACTTGAATTTGCCGTTCAAAAAGATCCCGACAATCCCAAGTACGTTCAAGCATTGGCAAAGTTGACAAAGATTATTTCTTCCAACACAATTTCTCCCGACCAATTGCGTACGACCAGCGAACAAGCATCGCACACTTATCACGGCAACGGCACTTGCACAGGCAGTTATTGTGCAGACTGCTTGTTGGCAAACGCATGTTGCGACTGCGTTCGTTGTGGTGTGGGGTGCTAAGTGAACAAGACCAAGCGTATCACGTTGTCGGCAGTTTGCTCGGCAATGGCAGTCATTTGCACCGTTGGAGCTTGCTACCTTTCGTGGGCAGGCTTTGCTCTTTTGGCAATGGGTGCAGTATGTTTGGCAGTTCCCACGTTGGCTGACCGTCTTTGGTGGTGGTCGGTGGCGACCTACGTTGTCACTTGCATTTTGGGTGTTTTGTTGGGCGCAACTGCCAATCCAGCAACAATTTTGGCAGGAGTGTTGATGCTTTACCCTTTTGTCTTGCTCAAATTGTTTTGCGAAAGCCCCAAAAACAAGGTTGTTTACAAAGCGGATCAAGACGTGGAGCAACTGTTTGGCTTTGACGAAAAAATTGAAAAAACGTCCCAAACCCTTGTCGTTCCTCGCCTTTCGGGAACACCCCGTTGGATTGTCTACTACGTTTTTTGGAACGTAACGTTGGCAATTTTCAGCATGTTGTTTTGCCTATTTGTGCCTACCTTTTTGCAAAACCCCAACGCACTTTGGTTGGGCATTGGGTTGATAGTTTTGGCAAACGTCTTTTTGCCTTTCTATTCAAAACTGCTTGATGCCACCTTTGGCTTGGTGGGAAAACACCTAAAAAAATATTTGCAAAAATAATTTTACATAAAAACAACCCCTTGACTTTCATAAAGTCAAGGGGTTTTTGTTTTGAGATTGTCAAAGAATTTCTTCCAACTGGCTCAACTTTGTGATGACAAAATCAATTTGTTCGTGGCAAGGTTTGTTTTTTGGATTGAAAAAGCAAGTTTTCATACCGGCAACTTTGCCACCTGCAATGTCGGATGACAGCGAGTCGCCCACAATCAACACTTGGCAAGGCAAAATTTCTTGTTGCAAATCTTTGTTGATGCGCGACATACAAACGTCAAAAAATTCTTTGGAAGGTTTGCTGTGTCCAATTTCTTCTGAAATGAAACAATGCTCAAAGAAACTCAACATATTTGCCCTTTTCAATCGGTTGATTTGTTGGGCATAAGGGCCGTTACTTGCAACGCCAAGGAGATATTTGCCTTTGAGATATTGCAAAAGGTGCATCGCGCCTTCTTCAGCAATTGCGCTGTCAAACAAAAACTCTCTAAAATATTCTTCAAAGTATTCGCCGTCAAAGTCAATGCCAAGAGCGTCAAAAACCAAATTCCAACGCACTTTTTTCAATTGTTCAAAGGAAAGTTTTCCTTTTTCCAAATCGTGCCAAAGTTCAGAATTTACCTTGGTAAATACGGCAAAAGTGTCATTGTCATATTTGCCCAAAGCAAACTTTTCAAATCCGTTTTTCATGGCATCTTTTACGTATTGGTCAAAGTCCAACAAGGTGTTGTCAATATCAAACAAAACGACTTTTATCATATGTGCCTCTCAAATTTTCAATGCATTACCTTTTGCGTGACCTTGCAAAAGCAAATTTATTGTATCACACTTTTTTCCACAGCACAATCAAGCAGACACCTTGCCAAATTTTTCTTGCACAAAAATTAAATAATGTCCTCTTTCCAATTTCAAAAAACAAAGAAACTTGTAGCAATAGTTGCAAATTTTTTATAATTAAAAAAACACTCTTTTTGATGTTTTTAACACTCAAAATGTTTCAAATATTGTAAATTTTGATAAAATTGCCAACGGAAAGAGTATTGTGGCTAAAAAATTTTGGCACTGAAACTTGATTTTCGGCATTTCGGGGTTTACACTTGAAGTATGGGAAATGAACGCAAGCAATTTTAATAAAGTGCGCACGTCGTTTGTGTTTGTTTTTCAAATATAATTTAATAAGGAGATATATTTATGCCTTTTTATTCAATAAACTCTCAAGGCTCTTTAAATATCGCATCATTTGCCCCCAATGGCACAGGAAGCACAACTAATATTGGCTTGGGATTATATAATTATGTAAATTATTCTGTTGGCATTTGGGGTGATTTTCAAGCAGTAATTAATGAACGAGGTAGCAATATGCAACTTGTTAAGGAAGTATATTTGTGTATTGATGGGTCTGACGATATCGGTGCATTTTACGTCACAGGTTTTTCCACACCTTTTTATTGTGATGAAAACTATGTTTACCGAATCCCTTTGCATGGTGGCATGACTCAAAATGGTCAAGTTAACGTTCTTATTTCTTGTCCTGGTGCAACAACCTTTACACAATTGAATGCTGTTACCGCACATTTTGAAGTGGAAGAAAAACAATTTTCTTTGTTTGTACCAAGCAAGATTTATGCTTATACTCAAAACATAACCAACGATCTTTTGCAACAAAATAAAAAGAACTTTGACGTTAGAGCTCAAGCAATTGGAGAAACAACAATGAGCAAAGTAACAGATTTTTCGATTGCTCTTTCTGCAAATGGTCAAAGAGTAATTTTTTCACGCTTTAGTGAGGCAGTCACCGTGGATATAAAAGTGAAGACTGATTCCACAATTTACATAAATTATAATAATGGCGAGACAAGTAATCCAAATATGGAAATCGCTATTCCAACAAATATTCTTTTACCTACTTATGATAACTACACAATTTTCGAAAAAGCACAACTTAACGCAGTAATCACCCTTCACGGTGGCGCTTGGGCTGGTGGCAATAGAGGAGAATATGCTCATTACAAAGATTCAGTTTTGAACAAGGGCTTAGTGTATGCTGGTGTTGACTATTCACTTATTACTCCAAGCTCAAATGCTAACAATCCTAACTGTAACACCATGTTGACTGACATTGCCACAGCAATCAGCACGTTGAGAGATACTTTGGATGACCCGAATATTAATATTACTCTTGGCAAAGTGGCATTGATGGGTTACAGTGCAGGTGGACATCTTGCACTTCTTTATGGCTTGCAAAATCCATATAATCCTGCTAATAACTCGGGCATTTCTCTTATTGTTGCCGAATGTGCGCCTACCGATCTTTCAGGTTTATATGACTATGTAACCAGTGTAGAAAGTTATGATGGGGATAAAATCAACTTGTTACGCATCTTAAGCGGTGCATATAATCAAGATGATGCTGTCGTAAAATCAAATTTAGAAAATCAATCGCCTTTGAACGTAGCACAAACGCTACCGATAGGACAATCTTCTTTGGATGTATTGTTGCTATATAGTGATTCTGATGGTACTGGTCAAGATGCAGATATAAATACCATGGGTGATGGGCTGGTTTTTTATAGTGATGGATACAATTTGAGAACACATTTGGCAAATAAAGTATCAAGTTGTCAGCTTTATACACTTTCAAGTGTTCAACATGATAGCCTTAAAAACGTTTTGAGTTTTTACGAAAAGCTTTTGGAAGGACCGAATAAAGACACCTTAGAAAACTATCTAGTGTTGCTAGACAGACTTTTGCATGAATTTGCAGAATTGTAAAAAAAACACGTGATTCCCGTGCTTTTTCCTTTTTGGGTATTTACTTTTGGTTAAATTTTTAATATAATGTTGGTGTAAATATATATAAAGGAGTAAAAGGCGATGACAAAGTTTTCCAAAATTACAGTGGTATTTTTGTTTGTATGTGCAATGGTTTTTACCTTGTGCGCTTGTCAGCCTGCTCCTTGCAACCATGGTGGTGGTACG
>JAFQWS010000035.1 GCA_017407305.1 Clostridia bacterium | reverse complement strand
ACCCAATTCGTCGCCGTCTTCCATTTCGGAAAAGGCTTGTTTGTATTCCAACACCATTGCGTTGAGTTGTTCGTAATCGTTTTTGTATTTTGCAAGCAAAATTTCAATTTCTCCTGCGCGTTCGTTGTTTTGCGCAAGTTTGCTTGCCGTGTCCTTTTTGAGAAAGTCCAACTTTTTACCTTTTACACGGTCTTCGTTGTTGTTGAGTTCTTTTTCGATAGAACGAAGTTTTCTATCCAATTCTTGATATTCAAATATTTTTTGCATTTTCAATTTCCTTTTTACAAAGTTTTAATTGGTTTAGGGTTTGATTTGCCCTTTTATCCATTGTATTTTGCACTATTTTTTCGTATTTGTCAATTTGACGGTCAATAAATTGGGCAAATTGACTGGTTGGTTGTTGCAAGTTGGTTTTTCCAAATTGCATTTCTAATTGGCTCAAATCGTCGCTCCCTTTGGTGCAAAGCAACACGTCGTAAAATTTGCCCCCTTCAAAGATGGTAAAATCTTTGTCAACGTGGTAGTTTTTGCAAAGATATTCCCTTACGTTGGGGGTGTTTTTCATTGGTTGCAACAACAATGTGTTGGGCAATTTTTTTGCGTTGGTCAAAACGGAAATAATTTCCTTTCCACCCATACCGGCAATTACTGCGCAGTCGCAAAGACTTTCGCCCAATCCGTCTTGCACCAAAAAGTTGCAACTAGTCAAATTCAATTTTTGACACAGCGTTTGCGCTTTTTGAAGTGACGGTTGAGATACGTCAATGAAAAGCAGTTGCTTTGCAATCGATTTTGTCAACAACGTGGCACCTATGTATCCGTGGTCGCATCCCACGTCGGCAATGACGTCAAATTTTTGATTTGACAAAAGTTGTACCAACGTTTGTTGGCGATAGGTCAAATTAGTTGTCAAGGTAGTCTCTCAATTTTTTGGATTTTGAAGGTGTGCGAAGTTTGCGAAGGGCTTTGGCTTCAATTTGACGAATTCTTTCACGAGTTACGTCAAATTCGTTGCCCACTTCTTCCAAAGTACGTTGTTTGCCATCGTCAATGCCATAGCGCAAACGAAGTACCTTTTCTTCACGAGGATTGAGTTTGTGCAAAGCTGTGATAAGTTGTTCTCTAAGCATTGTTTGTGCTGCAACGTCGCTGGGTGTGACAGATTGTGTGTCTTCAATGAAATCTACCAAGTGGCTGTCTTCTTCTTCGCCAATGGGGGTTTCTAAAGAGATGGGGTCTTGAGCAATTTTTTGAATTTCAACAACCTTTTCCACCGTAATTCCCATAAAATCTGCAATTTCTTGAGGTGTGGGTTCACGGCCAAGTTCTTGCAACAATTGACGTTGTGCGCGTACTTGACGATGGATTGTTTCAACCATGTGTACGGGAATACGAATTGTTCTAGCTTGATCGGCAATTGCACGTGTGATGGCTTGTCTAATCCACCAAGTTGCATACGTAGAAAATTTGAATCCCTTTGTATAGTCAAACTTGTCAACGGCTTTCATCAAACCAAGGTTGCCTTCTTGAATCAAATCCAAAAACAACATTCCACGTCCGTTGTAACGTTTTGCAATGGCAACAACCAAACGAAGGTTGGCTTCACACATTTTTTGTTTGGCTTCTTCATCACCCAAGGAGATGCGTTTTGCCAATTCCATTTCTTCTTCACTGGACAACAAAGGTACACGACCAATGTCGCGAAGGTACATTCTTACAGGGTCGTCAACGGAAACGTCACCTACACTCTTCAAAATGAGTTCGTTGGCTTTGTCCACCGTTTCGGGCAAAAGAATTTTTTTGTCTTCCAAAAACTTATATACTTCGGCGTTTTCTTCGCTGGTCAAAGCACCTCTTTTGTGAAGTTTAATCAATTTGTCAAGTTTAAGTTCGATTTCTTCGTAGGTTACCATACCCTTTTGTTCTTTGATTTTGTACAATTCGTCGTACAAATTACTCAAAAAATCATTTGTAAGTTCCATTTTGTTCCTCCATTTGTTAGTTATTGATTGAGTCTATTTCAAGTGTGAGAAGTTCTATTTGTTGCAATGCTTTAGTCAACTCTTGTCCTTCCAATCCACTTTTTACACTTGTGCGCAGTTGTTCCCTTTGAACAATCAAGGGCTGTGCTTTGATGATTTTGACACACTCGTCAAAATATTGCTTGTCCACCGATTGACTTTCCACGTCAAATTCTTCCAACAACAATTTGGCTTCTTTGTCGCCACCCCAATCGGGATTGAAAACACTGTCTGCGCGGGGAGTTTCTCCCTTTTGTTGGCATTGGAATATGTAGTCGTACACCTTGGACATAAACAAAGATTGCAGTCCTTGGGGTTTTTGGTCAAGTTTTGCAAAATTGCAGTTATGCAACAATGCACGAGCAACAAAAGTCAACGCTTGTTGATAAATGCTGGTCGTTTCGTTTTCATTTTGCTCCACCTTTTGATTGTTTTTGGCGTGTTCCAACAAATAATCTTTGGTAAAGCCACTTTTTCTTGCCAAAACGTCAACGTAGGCGTATTTTTCGTCCTCTGTCATATCTTTGAGCAATTTGATTGCACCGTTGACGTATTTTACTCGGTTGGTGTTTTGCAGTCGTTCATCATCCGTTGCGCCCCTAAACGCTTCGTCCAACAATTTAATTTTATAATCTATCAAAGGTAAAGAATTTTGAATAAGTTGTTCAAATTTTTCCACACCATATTTTCTTACGTATTCGTCAGGATCAAGTTTGTCGGGCAAAGAAACGACGAAAACGTCCAACCCTGCCGTCTTTAAAATGTCCAAACCACGTATGGTTGCCTTTTGACCTGCACCATCTCCGTCATAGCAAATGTAAACGTTGTTGTTCAGTCTGGAAAGAGATTGCGCTTGTTTTTCGGTAAGGCTTGTGCCCATTGATGCAACGCAAGTGGGGAAACCACTTTGATGCAATGCAATGACGTCCATATAACCTTCAACAATGAGCAAGTGTTTGAGCAAACCTTCTTTTTTTGCTTGGCGAGTGAAGTTTTCGCCATAAAGCACGTTTTGTTTGGAAAACACGGGACTTTCGGCTGTGTTTTTGTACTT
>JAFQWS010000034.1 GCA_017407305.1 Clostridia bacterium | reverse complement strand
TCGTATTGACGTCTGATTTTGTCGGCATTTTGCAACACCTTTTCAAAAACGACTTTTTCGTCGGACAAACTTGATTTTGCGCTTTGGATAACCTCAGCTTGCAAACCAAGTCTAGAGGCAATTGCTATTGCGTTGGAACTGCCCGGCACACCCATAATAAGTTTGTAGGTGGGCTCGAATGTTTCGGGATTGAATTCCATGGAAGCATTTTCTACACCGACAGTTGTCAAAGAATATTCTTTTAATTGACCATAGTGGGTTGTAATTAGGCATTTTGCACCGCTTTTGAGCAAATAGTCGGTTATGGCAAGTGCCAATGCACTGCCTTCGTTGGGTTCTGTGCCTGCGCCCACTTCGTCAATCAAAACAAGAGAATTTTCGTTGCATTTTTCCAAAATGTTCGAAATGTTGACAATATGAGATGAAAAGGTGGACAAGTTTTGAGCAATGCTTTGTTCGTCACCAATATCACAAAAGATATCGTCAAAGTATCTTAATTTGCTTCCTTCTTTGGCAGGGATATACATACCCGTCATAGCCATTGCTGTAAGCAAACCGACTGTTTTCAAAGTGACCGTTTTGCCACCTGTGTTGGGCCCTGTGATGACAACGATGCCAACGTCCTCTTTCAAAGAAAATGAAACGGGGACAACTTTTTTGGCATCAATAAGGGGATGTCTTGCGCTGTTGAGTACAATATCTCCCTTTTGGGTGAGTTTGGGCAAAGTTGCTTTTATTTTGTCTGCATAATAAACTTTGGCAAAAACAACGTCAAAATCAGTGATAATTTGTTGGTTTTGCAACAAAGCATTTGCGTTGGGGGCAACTCTTTCGGTAAATTCTTGCAAAATGCGATGAATTTCCGCCTTTTCTTGCAACAAAGTTTCTCTCAACTTGTTGTTGAGTTGCACGATTGCCATTGGTTCAATATATACCGTTGAACCACTGGCACTTTGGTCGTGAATAATACCACTTACCAAATTTTTGTATTCCGTTTTTACAGGGATGACGTAACGGTCGTCTCTTAAAGTTACGATGGCATCTTGCAAATACTTTGAACCTTCGCCACGTCGTGTATAACTGGCAAGTTTTTGCTTGATGTCGGCATTTATTTGTTTGATATTTTTTCTTATTGTGTAAAGTTGCGGTGATGCTTTGTCGTTCATTTCCTCTTCGGTCAAAATGCAAAAATCAATGTCATCTTCCAAAGGTCGGTTTTCGTACAACAAGGATGCTTTTGCTTGCAAAAGGGAGGTATCAACGTTTTCAAAATCAGCCGTCAACGTCTTTTTGACGTGACGAGATGCTGAAAGTTGACGTTTAATTTTGAGCAATTGCCCCATTGACAAGGTGGAATAAACTCTTGCTTGCATGCAAATTTCTTCAATTTCGTCAACGGACAAATCCAAATGAACGTCCAATCTATACAAATTTGCAACTTGTTTTGTCGTTTCCAAGGACAAATCTGCATCAGAAAAGGATGTTGCAGGGTTAAGTTGCAACACCTTTTTTCTTGCGGGAGCGCTGTGAGTAAAAGTTGCTATATGACTCAAAACAACGCCATATTCTAATTTGTCCAAAGTTTTTTGTAAAATCATCAGGTTCTCAATACCGCACCAAACTTGTCTTTGAGTGCTTTCAAGCAAACGGAAACTTGATTTTCAATTTCAGTATCAGTCAAAGTTTTGGTGTTGTCTCTAAATCTAACCGTAATTGCCAAACTCTTGTTGTTTTGACCGAGGCTTTCGTGACGATATACGTCAAACAAGAATGCATATTCGCACAAAGGACACACTTTTTTGATCTCATCCAAGACGTCTTGAGCCAAAACTTCTTCGTTCATAACCAAAGCAAAGTCACGGTCAACAGGGGGATATTTTGCAAACGTTTGATATTTGAAAGCATCATTTTTCAATGAATACAAAGTGTCAAAATCCAATTGTGCAACGTATCCGTCCACTGCTAAACCAAAGTTTTTTGCAATTGTGGGATGTACTTTACCAAAGAAACCACAATATTTGCCGTCAACGTAAACGTTGGCAGAAATGCCGGGATGCAAAAATTCCTCTTTGCTTCTTTCAAGGTGAACTTTTTTATCAAAGGCATCAAGCAACGTCAAGACGTCGCATTTGAAAGAGTCAAAATCTACGTTTTGGCCACTTGCAAACAAGCAAAAACCTTTCTTTTCGTCGGGCAATTCTACAAGGGGAAGTGCCTTTGCAAGATAAATTGCACCATATTCATAAAGTTTTACGTCAAGATTTTTGCGTTTGTGGTTGAGGGATGCACATTGCAACATATCTGCGCACATTGTTGTATGCATTACCGACAATTCTTCGCCCAAAGGGTTTAGCAATTTGATATTTTTAGACATATCAAAACCTTTCAAAGTCAATTTGTCGTAAAGACCTTTGCCACCGAAAGGATAGAAAATGCATTGATTGTAGCGCATACCTGTCAAAATGTTGTGGCAGTTATCTACAAACAAGTCTTTTTTGTTTTTGCCACCATACGTGATGTGGGAATTTTCCAACATTGTGCCGGAAATATTGTCATAGCCATATACACGGATGATTTCTTCAATGATGTCGCAATATCTTTGCAAGTCGGTGCGATATCCGGGAACAACACAAGTGATTTCCTTTCCTTTGTAGGAAACGGAAACGTTGAGATTGTTCAAAATCTTTTTAACTGTGCGTTTGTCAATTTCAATACCCAAAAGTTGTTTAATTCGGGAATATTCAAAAGTAATTGTGTCAACAAAAGTTTTTTCACTAACTTTTGCAATGCGACCTTTTACAATTGTGCCACAGCCAAGTTTTTCCACCAAACAAAGGGCACGGTCAAGACCGAGTTGGACGGAGTAAACGTCCACACCCTTTTCAAAACGTGCAGAAGAATCGGAACGCAATCCCAAATTGCGACTGCTGTGTCTAATGTTGTCGTGAGCAAATTTTGCTGCTTCAAACACTACCAATTCCGTTTCGGGTTTGATACCGGAATTTGCACCACCCATAATACCTGCAAGGCCAACGGGGCGCGTTTTGTCAGCAATGACAAGGTTGTCTTTGGACAAGCGATATTCTTTGCCATCCAAAGGGATGATTGTTTCGCCTTCTTCTGCACGACGGACGATAATTGTCTTGTCGTGAAGGTCAGATTCGTCAAAAGCGTGCATAGGTTGACCTACTTCCATCAAAACGTAGTTGGTGACGTCAACCATATTGGAAATGCCGTGCAAACCTATTTTTGCCAAACGGCTTGTCATCCACAAGGGGGAATCGGCAATTTTTACGTCTTTTACTGCTTGCATAAAGTATGCAGGGCACAAATCGGGGGCTGTAACTTCCACTGAAACGTAATCTTGAATGTTGCCATCTACTTCTGAGTAAGAAACGTCCAAGGGTTTGACCTTTTTGCCCAATGCAACTGCAATTTCTCTTGCAATTCCATATACGCTGTTGCAGTCGGGACGATTGCTGGTTACTGCAACGTCAATGACGTAGTCGTCAATGCCAACTTCTTTTCTTACGTCTTGACCGACAACTGCTGTGTCTTTCAACACCAAAACTCCATCAACGTCGCCGTTGGGATAGTAGTCTTTTGTGATTCCCAATTCTTCTGGACCACAAAACATACCGTCAGAGTGAACGCCACGCAATTGACCTGCAACAATGTGTTGACCTGTTGCCAAGTTTGCTCCGTCAAGTGCAACGGGAACTTTGTCGCCAACTTTAACCGTTTTGGAGTTGGTAACGATTTGAATTTCTTTTGTTTTTACGTCAACTTTGCAAACGACCAATTTGTCGGCGTTGGGGTGTTGTTCAATAGATAAAATTTGACCGACAACTGTGTTTGTGACGTTTTCCCCAAGGTAACAAACTTCTTCAATTTCCAAGCCGATTGCTACCATTTTTTCGCACAAAGTGTTTATATCAACGTTGATGTCAACGTATTCTTTCAACCAAGAAATAGGTGCTTTCATTGTTTTGTCCTCCTACTATTTTTTAAATTGTTTCAAGAAACGAAGATCGTTTTCAAAGAACAATCTAATGTCAGGGATGCCATATTTAATCATTGCCATTCTTTCAATGCCAAAACCGAAAGCATAACCTGTGTATTTTTTGCTGTCAATGCCACAATTTTCCAAAACAAAAGGATTGACCATACCTGCGCCCAAAACTTCAATCCAGCCTGTACCCTTGCACAAAGAACAACCTTTGCCATGACAGTTGCAACAAGTCAAGTCCACTTCTACGCTGGGTTCGGTAAAGGGAAAATAAGAAGGACGGAATCTTACTTGCGTTTGATCGTCAAACAAACGTTGTGCAACGTATTCCAACGTGCCTTTCAAATCTCGCAAGGTAATGTCTGTGTCCACCACCAAACCTTCAATTTGGTGGAAAACAGGAGAGTGAG
>JAFQWS010000033.1 GCA_017407305.1 Clostridia bacterium | reverse complement strand
GCAAATTTCATTTCACATCGAACGAAGTGAGATATTTCACAATGTGTGGTAGCACATTATTTTACATTCGGCAACGCCGAATATTTCACTAAATACAACAGTTGCAATTTTATCCTACGAGCACAAGAAAAAAGACCGTTTTCGAACGGTCTTTTTTCTATCCAATCCGAAGGATTGGCATGTAATCTCACCTGAGGTGAGTATGTAATCGCCGAAGGCGGACTGACGGCAAACTTTGTCGGTTTCGCGCGCGAAATGCGCCACTTTAGCGCCGAAAGACAAATTTGCCCGACTTGCTTGCAAGTCGTGTTAATGCAGGGGTCGTTGGTTTAAGGCGGGCAGGGGGGGAGCCATAATTTGGCAACAATTTTGCGCCCTAACACAAAAGTCCTTGATTTTAAAGGGCTTTTCGTGTTTTTAGGGTTAAAAAAACCTCTTTTACCATTGCACCTTTTCCCAGACCTTTTGGGCTTGAACCTGTGACTTTATCGCATGATTGAAGATTAACTGTTTTTCTGATATAATATAAGAAGAAAGATAGAAAACGAGGATTTATCAAAACCGATTAGACAAAGAAACCGACCGAACAGACAAAAATCAACATTTCTCCGTTTTTGTATGCTATATTGTTCGTAAGCCAGATGAAATGGAGGATACACAAATGCAAACAATTAAAACGACCGAGCTTGTTAAGCGATATAAAAATATAACTGCCGTAGATAAGCTCAATTTAGAAATACGTGGAGGAGAATTGTTTTCTCTGCTTGGCGTAAACGGTGCGGGAAAAACTACGACGATCAAAATGCTTTCTTGCCTGACAATGCCAACAGACGGAGATGCCTTTGTAGGCGGTTACAGTGTTACAAAGGAATCGGAACAGGTGAAACGCCTGATCGGTGTTTCTCCGCAAGAAACCGCCGTTGCGCCGGGGCTTTCTGTAAAAGAAAATTTAGAGCTGATTTGCGGTATTCACGGATTTTCAGAAGAAAAGACCTCTGCGAAAATCAGAGAGTTATCGGAACAATTTTCTTTGAAAGATGTTTTGAACAGAAAGGCAGGAAAATTATCGGGAGGATGGCAGCGCCGTGTCAGTATAGCAATGGCACTGATCAGCGAGCCTCGAATTCTATTTTTAGACGAACCTACACTTGGACTTGACGTTATAGCACGACACGAGCTTTGGGAAATCATCCGCTCTATGAAAGGCAAAATTACGATTATCTTAACTACGCACTATATGGAAGAAGCTGAAGCACTTTCCGACTGCATCGGTATTATGAAGAACGGCAAACTTCTTGCACAAGGAACGGTAGCGGAGCTTAATGCAAAAGCGAACACAACCGACTTTGAATCGGCATTCATTTCCATAGTAAAGGAGGGCGTGGTATGAAAATAATGGCTTTTGCTAAAAGGTGTGCGAAAGAGATTTTGCGCGATCCCATAAATCTCGGCTTCGGCTTGGGATTTCCGTTGGTTTTGCTATTGCTTTTAAGTGCTTTGCAAGCCAATATTCCCGTGAGCTTGTTTGAAATCGACACGTTGACTCCTGGTATTACTGTGTTTGGACTGTCATTTGTGACCTTGTTTTCTGCAACTTTGGTTGCCAAAGACCGAGAAAGCTCATTTTTACAAAGATTATATACAACGCCTCTCACGGGATTTGATTTTATTATTGGATATATGCTTCCGCTTCTCCCGATTGCACTCGGACAGACCATCATTTGCTACATTGTTGCAATTCCTTTGGGACTCACGCTCAGCGTGAATATTATTTATGCGGTTATCGGTATGATACCTATGGCTGTTTTCAATATTGCTCTTGGTCTTTTGTGCGGTAGTGTATTGGGAGTTAAGCAGGTAGGCGGTATCTGCGGAGCATTACTTACCAATCTTTCTGCATGGCTTTCGGGTGTGTGGTTCGATTTGAAGCTTGTGGGTGGCTTTTTCGAGAAAATAGCAAATGCGCTTCCGTTTGTTCACGCAGTAGAAATGGAAAAATCGTTATTTAGCGGAGATTTTGAGCTTGCAGCAACACACATTTTGCCAATTGTTCTGTATAGCGTAGCAATAACGGCGATTGCCGTGTTCTGTTTCCTCAGACAAATGAAAAAACAGTAAAGATCATATTCCATTATCAAAAGAAATACAGCAAAGCTCAACGAGATGTTGAAAAGAAACAACAAGGGCCATAATCTGCTTTTAAGGTTTTAGGTTCAAAATTGTTGGGTGGAGACAAGAAAAAAGACGTGTTCCTTAAAACGGAACGTGAGGCGTGCTTTGCGCGTTGAAAGAAATACGTTGCCTCACTAAAAACAAAGTGCGACTCTTCCCTTTGCAAGAACCTTTTAAACAAAATTCTTTTGTGACAACAAATAAAAAAATGAATATTTTATATTGTATTGTCTTTTATTTTGGTGTATAATTTGCACACTAAAAGTACAACTTAACTAAGGAAAATCAAAATGGAACTTGTTCTTTTGACAGCACTTGGTGTGGGTGGCGCGACCTTGATTGGCGCATTAATTGGCTTCGCCATAAAAAACGTTTCACACCGTTTCAACGACATAATTTTATCTTTTGCAGCAGGCGTAATGTTGGCCGCCGCCGTGTTGGGGCTGATTCTTCCCTCCATTGAATTTGGTGGCGATTGGGGACTGATCATCACGTTGGTGGGCATTTTTGTTGGCGCAGGCGTCATCAACTTGACGGACAAATTGGTGCCTCACTTGCACAGACTTGTGGAAGGCACCGACCAAGAAGAACACGCCAAAAGCAAATCAATAACAAAGGTGATGCTGTTTGTGACAGCCATTGCAATACACAATTTTCCCGAAGGCATTGCAGCAGGCGTTGGCTTTGGCACGGGTGACGTAAACAACGCATTGTTGATTGCAGGTGGTATTGCTTTGCAAAACATCCCCGAGGGCATGGTGATAATTGCCCCCATGTTGGCAAGTGGCATATCTCCCAAAAAAACGTTGCTTTACGCCTCTTTGACGGGGCTTGTGGAAGTCGTTGGCACTTTGTTGGGCTACTTTGCAGTGACCATTGCCGAGGCCATTTTGCCCTTTGCGTTGGCTTTTGCAGGTGGCACAATGTTGTACGTAATAAGTGACGAAATTCTTCCCGAAACACACGCGCACGGCAGTGAAAGTGGCGCAACGTACTCTTTGCTGATTGGCTTTTGCTTGATGCTTGTATGTGACGTTTTACTTTGATAAAAATATAAAACAAAAAAAAGAGCAAACACACTTTGTGTTTGCTCTTTTTAATATGTCAGTCTTTCAACAAAAAGTCTGATGCCTTTTTAAACATTGGTTCGTGACACGAAACTTTGTCCAAAAGTTTTCCAAAAACTTTGATCATTGGTGCGTTGATAAAGGTTGTTACCAACGTTCCCAAACCCATGCTGTGGAAAGAATTTGTGCCAATTGTTGACCAATCGAAGGTTGCCACGTCGCCAAACAAGGTAAATGCCAAAACAATGGAAATGCCCAACAAAGTCATATCAAATGCCATTTTGGTCTTGTTTATGTCAAAGCGAAAATGCTTTACCAATTCGCCAACGAATACTTCATAAATCTTTTTGGGAAGGTATGTCCTAAAGAAACAAGCAACGCCAAACGACACGGAAAATGAGCCAACAAACAACAAAATCCAACGCAACCAAAGTTGAGTAATTTCAATGTCCTTTGCCAACCACAAGAAAAAGTCCAAAACGTAACCATACATAACGGCAACAGCAAAAGCAAGAAGATATTTCCAATTGAACTTGCGCAAGATTATGCACAAAACAATCAATATGATGGCTTGGTTGAGATATTCCACCACACCCACCGAGAAAAAGGGGCTGAAAGGCAACAAAGCCTCGGACAAAATGAAAGCAGGGGCAGCAATCATTGTCACACCAAGGTTGGTTTTATTCAAAATTGTGATACCGAGTGCAACAAACAAAATGCCCATCAACCACAAAAGTTCGGAAGTTTTTTGTAATTTTTTCATAAGCAATTCCTAAAATATTTTCAATCGCCAAATTATACCACGCAACAACTATCTTTGCAAACAAAACGTCCTGCTTCCAACAAAATATGTCAAAAGAAAAACCCCAACTCAAAATTGAGTTGAGGGGGAGTCGGTTTCTTATACTTTGCAGTGTTGTAAAAAATGCAGTTCTACTTGTTTTCCCGTGTCTCTTTTGCCGTGTCGCAAGAAGCAACGAGCATTACACGGATAGTTGCGCATTTGTCTGATAGGCTTTTATATTGTTGATAGTCAATATAATATGTTTTATGTAAATGTCAGATGTTGTTCACTTTGTTGGCAGTG
>JAFQWS010000032.1 GCA_017407305.1 Clostridia bacterium | reverse complement strand
TCCGTCTTCTGCACGAAAATGCTTTTTGAAGTGAAATTCGTTGAGGGTGTTTTGTGATTTTGTTGCGACCAAAACAAGGTCGCCACCATCACCACCGTCGCCACCATCAGGTCCACCGTTGGGAATATATTTTTCCGTGTGGAAAGAGATTGCTCCTCTTCCACCATTTCCTGCTTTAACAAAAATTTTAACTTTATCGATAAACATCTAATTACTTTGCCTTACCTTTGAAGTATTTGCACAAGTGACACAGCGAACACTCGTGACACATCGGTTTTTGCGACTTGCAAACGTATCTTCCATGCAACAAAATGTAGTGATGAGCATCTGCCCACATTTCTTTGGGGATGACCTGCATCAGTTGTTTTTCCGTTTGCAAAACGTTTTTTGCATCCGTCAAACCCAATCTGTTGGACACGCGAAAAACGTGGGTGTCCACGGCAATGGCTTGTCCACCAAAACCAACTGCATAAACAACGTTTGCAGTCTTTCTTCCCACTCCTTTGAGTGATTGCAAATCTTCCAAGTTGTTTGGCACAACACCACCAAACCGATCAACGACGTCTTTGCTTGATTGTACCAAAAACTGCGCTTTGTTGTGATAAAACCCACAACTGTGAATAATTTCTTCCACCTTTTTTACGTCGGCATTTGCCATGGCAAAAACGTCCGGTGCATATTGAAACAATGTAGGTGTAACTTGGTTGACACGCTTGTCCGTGCATTGTGCTGACAAGATGACTGCACAAAGCAGTTGATAAGGATTGTCAAACACAAGTTCGGATTTTGGCGATTTGATTTCACTTGCAAGTATGCGCAAAATTTCCAAACTATCAGTTTTCATAGTTATACGAATACATTATACATTGTTTAACAAACCTTTTCAACCTTTTTTTCAAATTATTTTAGTAACTATAGTTTTTCTATTTATAACAGTCACCCTGAAAAAGCCGTAAAAGCTGTCTTGAAAGGCAATTTGTTTGACTTTTTCAAAATCCTGTTCGTCGAAACGTAAAGACAATCCACAGCCCACCAATGCTCCTTGTGGTGTGGAAACCAACGAACAATTTACTCCTCGTGCTTGAAAAAAGTCAAAAACTTTCAAGGTGACGTTTCTAGAACGAAAAACAGCAATCAAATAACTCATTTGTATTCTCCCAAATTATGTAAAAAACGACATGCCAACAGTATATTTTATTTTTTATCTTTGGAATATGTTAGTTTAGGTAGGAGAAAAAAATTATGATCTATTTTGATAATGCTGCAACAACCTTCTTTAAACCTCAACAAGTTGTAGATACTGCCCTTTTGGCAATGAAAGAATACAGTTTCAATCCCAAAAGAGGGGGCAAACAAAGTCTTCTTTTGGAAGAAAAAATCTTTGAAACAAGAAAAAAATTGGGTGTATTGACGGGATGTTTGGAAGAAAATATCGTCTTTTGCAACAACTGCACTCAAGCGTTGAATATGGCAATTTTGGGACACGCAAAACGAGGTGGGCACGTCATAACAACCGTTTGCGAACACAACTCGGTGTTGCGCCCTTTGTACCACCTAAAGAAAAACGGAATAATTGACGTAAGCATTGCCGTACCCAACAATGAAGGCATCGTCCAAGTGGAAACCATAAAAAATTTGTTGCAAAACAACACCTATATGGTCATTGTCAACCACGTTTCCAACGTGACCGGTCAAGCACAAGAAATTGCCAAAATTGGCGCAATGTTGAAAAAATACAGAGATATTTTGTTTGTGGTGGACTCGGCACAATCAATGGGTTTTTTGGACTGTGACATAAACAACACCAACGCAGATTTAATTGCAATTCCCTCTCACAAAGGACTGCACTCCATTCAAGGATGTGGTGTGTTGGCTTTTAGAAGGGGGGCCATGCCTCGCCCCATTTTGTTTGGTGGAACGGGTACGGAAAGTCATTTGATCAGTCAACCCACAACAAGCGATGGCTTGGAAGCAGGGACGTTGCCCACACCGGCAATTCTTTGTTTGTCCAGTGCAATTGATTGGTGGGCGGAAAACTTTTCTCAAAACAGCAAAAAAATTGCAACTTTGAACGAAAAGTTGTACTACGGTCTAAATCTTTTGAAAGCAACCGTATATTCCAAACCAAACAAATGTGGCATTTGTGCTTTTAACGTGGGGGACGTGGACAGCTCCACCATCGCCGATATGCTTTCGCAAAAGGATATTGCCGTCCGTGCAGGACTTCATTGTGCGCCCTTTATGCACAAATGGTTGAACACTTCCAAACAAGGTGCCGTGCGTGTTTCCTTGTCAGCGCAAAATACAATTGAGGAAGTTTACACTTTTTTGAACGTATTGGAGGGCATAATGCAAAAAGTTGACGTCTAACTTGTCAAAATTGATTGATTTTTGTTGTATTTCATTTTAAAATTCAACTATGGATAAACAAAAATTGCTTTCACGGCTTAGACGTGCCGTGACCGACTACAACATGATAAAAGCAGGGGACAAAATTGCCGTTGGCGTTTCCGGTGGAAAAGACAGCATGGTTTTGTTGTCGTTGCTTGCTAACTATCGAATTTTTTCCAAAGAACCTTTTGAATTGATGGCGGTAATCATTGATATGGGTTTGACACAAGAAGATATTTTTGCGCCCATCAAAGAATACTGCAAAACAATCGACGTGCCTTGCCACGTGGAAAAAACGGAAATTGGCCCCATCATTTTTGAGGAAAGAAAGGAAACCAACCCTTGCAGTCTTTGTTCAAAAATGCGTCGTGGCGCACTGAACACCGTCTTGAATAGATACGGCTTCAACAAACTTGCTTTGGGACACCATGCTGATGACGTAATCGACACGTTTATGCTCTCCCTTATGTTTGAACACAGGCTTTCCACTTTTGCTCCCATTTCCTATTTGGACAGAACGGACGTAACGGTCATTAGGCCGTTGTTGTATATCTTTGAAAGAGATTTGATTGGTTTTTCCAAAACGTTGCCCGTTGTCAAAAACCCTTGTCCTGCCGACAAGTTTACAAAGAGAGAAGAAATGAAACAATTTTTGGCAAAAATGCAAGAAAGTTATCCCGACGTAAAGGAAAAACTTTTCAATGCAATTGCCCATCCCGACAGATACAACCTTTGGGACAAAGTTAAACCACAATAAAAAAACGGATTGAAAATTCAATCCGTTTTTTTTATTGGGTAACTGAAAATTAGAGAATGTCTCCAAAAATAATTTTTACATATTTTTCACGATTGGCAGAAGAATAGTCTACACCCAATCTTACGCGAAGCGCAAAATATTTGAGCAAAACACATTTTGATTGCCACCACAACAAAAATTCGTCATCGCTTTTTTGTTGAGATACGCTTGCAAATGCTTTTTTGAAATATTCAACGTCTTTGCTTGCTTGAGAGCATTGATAGTCATTGGGGGTAACTGAATCAAGCAATTCGTAAGCATAAATATATTGTGCGTACTTGTGCAATTCAATAGATGCGTCCAAAAGGCGAAGGCAAAGAATTTGCAAATCGCAGTCGGCGCAATCTGATGCCAACTTTGCAAAATGTGTTTTGAAAGCGTCTTCAGCATAAAGGTATGCCTTTTTTCTCAAATTTGCAATTGAACCAAAATGGGAAAACACCGTGGCCTCGGTGACACCACTGCCTTTTGCAATTTCTATAGAAGTGGCTTTTGCCATGCCTTTTTCCACACTTGTTTCAATTGTCCTTTCTATGATGTGGCGTGAAAGATTGGGGTCTTTTGTTCTTGCCATAAGTCTCCTATTTAATAATGAACGATATTCTTTTTATATAGTGTACCCTAAACTTTTAAATTTGTAAACAGTATTCTTTGTTTTTTTATAAAATTCAACATTTTTGATAATTTTGTGTAAAAACATCAAAAATGATGCAAAAACTACAAAAATAAACAAAAATTATAGTAAATACAATATTGACTTGAAAGACATAAACAACTATAATTCCTCCGTCAGGAGGTAATGACAAAATGAAAAAATATTTGAAAATAGTATCTTTGGTTTTGGCTTTGACAGTTCTTTGTTGCACACTTTGCGCTTGCGGAAACGCATATCCCAACGTCTTGAAAGCATTTCAAGAAGAAGGATATACGGAAAGCTCCAACTTTGATGCATTGATGACCAGTTTGAAGGAATCTTTGGAACAAGAAGAAACGGTAATCAATTTCCACCTTCTTTACAACATCACCAAAGGCAGTGCTTTCATCATTGAGTTTCAATCCACACAAGAATTGAGAGATACCATCCAAAACAACGAAGAATTGAAAACACAATTGAAAAATTTGATTGAAAATGAAGACGTTCAACAACTTTACCAAGATGCAAAAGATGCCGGATTTGTAAACGGCAACTGCATACTTATTCCCATTGCACTTACGTCCAGTGGCAGACAAGCAATCGTTGACATTTTCAAAAACGCCTAAACAATCCAAAAAAAATGCGTGCAGTTTTGCACGCATTTTTTTTGCACTTTTCTTGTAAAACAATGGTTGCTGTGGTAGAATATAGACATCAAACGTTGAAAGGAGTCAAAATGAATATTGCAATAGTTACCGGTGCAACTTCCGGCATGGGAAAAGAGTTTGTCTTGGCATTGGACAAACAACAACAATTGGACGAAATTTGGGTGGTTGCTCGTCGACAACAAATTCTTTGCGACCTTCAAAGCCAAGTACAAGCAAAAATCGTGCCTTTGGCTTTGGATTTGACAAAACAAGAAAGTTTTGAACAATTTCAAGCAAAGTTGCAAGAAGCATCCCCCAACGTAAAAGTATTGGTAAATGCTGCTGGTTTTGGCAAATTTTTGCACTTTGAAAAAACCCCTCTTGCCACTTTGATGCAAATGATTGACCTAAACTGCAAAGCATTGATGGCAATCACCTATTTGACCTTGCCTTTTATGAAGCAAGGCGCACAAATTTATCAAATGGGTTCTTTGTCCAGCTTTCAACCTGTTCCCTGCATAAACGTCTACGGCGCAACAAAAGCCTTTGTTTTAAGTTTTTCTCGCGCACTCAACGTGGAATTGGCACCCAAACAAATAAAAGTGATGGCAGTTTGCCCCGGTTGGATAAAAACTGACTTTTTCTCCACTGCAATTGAAGACTCCACCATTTCCTACTTCAACAGATATTACACCCCTCAACAAGTAGTTGAAAAAGCCCTTGTTGATATGAAAAAAGGCAAAGACCTTTCCATTTTGGGTTTTCCCGTACGTATGCAAGTGAGAGCAGTCAAATTTCTTCCTACAAAAACCGTTATGAAAATTTGGTGCAAACAACAAAAAATCAACACCAAACTAGACAAAAAGTAAAAAAAGTGACACTGAGAGCAGTGTCACTTTTTTTGCAATTATTTTATAACTTTGAAGTTGAGAAGTTGAATTTTGTCGACAAGTGGCGTTTCAATGGGAGTTGCCAAAGAGGTTGTTAAATACTTTTTGTTGTCGTCGGCAAATATGGAAACGGCATTGTCCACTCCGTTTTTGACAACTGCAACAAAGTTTGCTCCTGAAGAAATTCCCACCCCCAAGCCAAAAGTTTTTGCCAACTTTTGCGACATTGCAATTGCATCTTGGTCGTTGACCGACACCACTTTGTTCACAATGCTTTTGTCATACAACAAAGGAATTTTTTCATCTGCCAAACCTTGCAATTGATGTTTGCCCGAAACACCCTTGGAAAACAACGGGCTGTTTGACGGCTCTACTGCCACCAATTGTGCCTTTGGTGCTTTTTCAAGCAAACACTCACCAACGCCCATCAAAGTCCCTGCCGTGCCCACACCAGCCACGAAACAGCCAATTTCTCCTTTTGTTTGACGAACAATTTCTTTTGCAGTCGTTTCTTTGTGACAAAGTTTGTTTTCTACGTTTTCAAATTGCCTTGGGCAAAACATACCTTCTTTGACACAATCTTCCAACAAGTTGAAAGCGTGTTGAAAATTTTCACTTTCCACCACCGTTGCACCAAAACTTTTGAGCAAGGCTTTTCTTTCTTGGCTCATATATTTGGGCATAATTGCCACCATTTTTCGTTGCAACAAATTGCAAATTGCCGACAACGATATGCCCATATTTCCACTGGTAACTTCCACAACCGGTTGCCCGCTTTTGAGCATTTTTTTCATTGCTCTCAAAAGCACCCTTTTTGCCACTCTATCTTTGATGCTTCCCGTCAAGTTGTACCACTCGGCTTTGAAAAATGCTTTTTTCTTTGCTCCATCTAGTTGATAGTCAATTTCTATCAAAGGCGTGTCGCCAATAAGTCCACGAAAATTTGTCGTCATACTTTAATATATGAAAACAAAATTTTCTTTTACACAACAAAGGAGTGTGCAAAATGCACACTCCTTTTAAATCAACCTTTATAAACTAAAACTTCACAATCAGTCCAATTCGGGTTGCAACAAACCAATGGAACCATCACGACGGCGATAGACAACTTCCACGTTTTCCGTCTTGATATTGTAGAAAATGTAAAAATCGTGATCTACCAATTCCAAGGAATCAATTGCTTCTTCGGGGGTAATTTTGTCAATGACAAACTTCTTGACTTTTTCAATTTTCAAAGGTGTGTCGTCAACGTCGGAAACAAATTCGTATTCGTCCACTTTGGGTGCTTTGCCCTTGGAATAGACCTTGCTACGATATTTGTTGATTTGTCTTTCCAACTTGGGCATGATCTCGTCAATGTTGTAGTACATTGTTTGACCTTCCACTTCAGAACGAATTTGTGTTCCCAAATAGTTGATGGAAACTTCCATTCTGGCGCGTTTGCCTTGTTGCGACATAACCACTTTGCAAACGGTGTCATCGTCGGGGAAATACTTGTCCAACTTTTTGACCTTTTGCTCTAAAATTGTGTGAAGTCTTGGAGCCATTTTGTAGTTTTTTTCGCTGATGATCAATTTCATATTAGCTACCTCCTGTATTTATCTAAAAAACAGCACTCCGTTGAAACAGTCAACGGTTACACTGTCTCCTTCTTTGATTGCGCCACTCAAAAACTTTTCTGCCAAAACGTCCTCAATTTGCTTTTGGATGGCTCGTTTGAGTGGTCTTGCACCGTATTCGACGTCATATCCAAAGTCTGCCACGTATTGGACTGCCTTGTCGGTGATTGTCAACTTCAACTTTGTGATGCGTTTGCACAAAGAATTGCACAAAAGTTTTGCAATTTGACCAACTTCCACCTTTGACAAGTGGGAAAATACGATAATTTCGTCAACACGGTTCAAAAGTTCCGGACGGAAAGCCTGTCTTAATGCACGCGTAGTTGCTTGTTGAAGTTTTTCATAACCATCAATTGCACTGACCGCACTTGCGCCCAAGTTGCTTGTCAAAATTATAACGGTGTTTTTGAAATCTACACCTTTACCACGGTTGTCGGTCAGTTTTCCTTCGTCCAAAATTTGAAGCAATACGTTGAAAACGTCGGGATGGGCCTTTTCAATTTCGTCAAACAAAATTAGCGAATAGGGTTTGCGTCTTACCTTTTCGCACAAAACTCCCCCTTCGTCAAAGCCTTCGTAACCTGCCGAAACACCAATAAGTTTGGAAACGGAAGTTTTGTCCATATATTCGGACATATCGAAACGCAAAATGTCGTCTTGTTTACCAAACAAACTTTCTGCCAATGCTTTGGCAAGTTCCGTCTTACCAACACCTGTGGGTCCTACGAAAATGAAACTGCCAATGGGTCGATTGGGGGAAGAAATGCCTGCTCGTTGACGTTTGATTGCTTTGGCAACTGCCAAAACTGCTTCTTTTTGACCAACTACACGTCGGGCAAGTTGGTCTTCCAAATGCAAAAGTTTGTCCGCTTCGTTCTGCGATAATTTGCCAATGGGAACACCCGTCCATTGTGAAACCACTGCCGACACCATTTGTGCATCTACCATTGTTTTGCGAGAAAGACTTGCACCGGAACACGCTTCGTCCAAAACGTCAAAGGCTTTGTCGGGAAGGTTTCTGTCGGTGATATATCTTGACGACAACTTGACTGCACTTTCGATGGCATCATTTGTGATGACTACCTTGTGATGTTGTTGATATTTTTCCTTTACACCCATCAAAATGGCAATTGTTTGCGCTTCGGTGGGTTGATTGATGGCAATAGGTTGGAAACGTCTGTCCAATGCAGGATCTTTTTGAATATACTTGCGATATTCATCCAAAGTGGTTGCACCAATGGTTTGCAACTGACCACGAGCAAGCAAAGGCTTCAAAATTTCCACAGCATCCATACTGCTGTCGCCCGAAGCACCTGCACCAACGAGATTGTGAATTTCGTCAATAAACAAAATGACGTTGCCGTCTTGGGTGATTGCATCAATGGTGTCTTTTAGACGTTGTTCAAAATCGCCACGATAGTGAGTGCCCGCCACCATACTTGCCACGTCCAAAGACAACAAGCGCTTACCCGTCAAGGGTGCAACCTGTCCTTGCACAATGGCTTGTGCCAAACCTTCAATAACTGCCGATTTGCCAACACCCGCTTCACCCACCAACAAAGGATTGTTTTTGGTGCGTCTAAGCAACGTTTGAACAATGCGCAAAAGTTCTTCTTGTCTGCCAATGACAGGATCAAATTCGCCGTTTTGCGCTTTTTGAGTCATATCAATGCAATATTTAATTTCGTGATTTTCTTCTTTCAAAACGTTTTGCACCGACTTTTCCAATCCACCAAGATTGCCTTTTGTCAAAGTTTGACGCATTTTTTCGCCGTTGGTCAATCGTGAAATGGCTTCACTGCGCAATTTTCCCATATCAACGCCCATTTGCACCAAGTAGGTGTGAGCATAACAAGTGGGGGTGTGCAATATTGCAACCAACAAGTGCATAGGTTCGGTGAGGTCGCTGTCTTCGTAGTCGGCATAGGTTCTTGCACGAAGTTGCAAATAACGAGCCTCTTCTTCCAAAACGACCGTTCCAAAACCACGTCCGTCGGAAGAAATTTTGTAGTTGGAGACGTTTACTCCATACCTTTTGAGCAAGTCGCAAGCAGGAGAAGGCACGACAATAAGCCCCAACAATAGATGTTTAGAGCCGATTGAACTGTTTTGATAGCGTTTTACCCACGCTTCTGCTGTTTCGTACACATGTTTCAGTTGTTGACTGTCCATGATGCCTCCAAGGTACACTTTTGTAGTTTTATTGTACCAGATTAAAAAGTATTTTTCAATACTTTTTATCAAAATAGGGATGACATTGTCATTTTTTTGCAAAGTTCATCAAAAAAGTGAAAAAATCACTCTCTTTAAAACCATTTGCGACCACCAAGGCAAAATTAAATTGTCAAATTTACTGTCGTTTATTGTAAAAATCGCAACTTTCTTGGCAAAATTTTGTCAACTCTATTGTATTGATTTCAATATTTTGTTACAATGTATTTGGAGGAATTGGCTTGTGAATATCATCAACATTATTGAAAAAAAAGTGGCAGGTAAAAACTTGTCACAACAAGAAATTGAATTTTTTGTAAACGGCTATACCAATGGACAAATTCCCGACTATCAAATGAGCAGTTTGCTCATGGCAATCGTTTGCCGTGGTATGGACGAACAAGAAACTTTCCACCTTACCCAAGCAATGCTTCAATCGGGAGATACAGTTGATCTTTCTTCAATTGACGGAATTACTTGCGACAAACACTCTACCGGTGGCGTGGGCGACAGCACCACCATTGCCGTTGCGCCCATTTTGGCTTGTTGCGGTTTTAAAGTTGCAAAACTTTCCGGAAGAGGTTTGGGCTTTACCGGTGGCACGTTGGACAAGTTGGAAAGCATTCCTTATTTCAACGTAAACCTTGACCAAGACAACTTTTGCGCAATAGTCAACCACGTCGGTTGCTGTGTGGCAGGTCAAACGGCAAACATTGTTCCCGCTGACAAAAAAATGTACGCTCTTCGCGACATCACGGGCACGACAAAATCTTTGCCTTTGATGGTGAGCAGTATTATGAGCAAAAAACTTGCCTCCGGCGCACAAAACATCTTGCTTGACGTCAAATATGGCACCGGCGCATATATGAAAACAATGGACGAAGCAATCCAACTTGCTGAAGCTATGGTAAAAATCGGCACTTTGGCAAAACGCAACATTGGGGCGCTCATCACGGACATGTCTCAACCTCTTTCTCGATACGTTGGCAATGCTTTGGAAATTGTTGGCATCATTGAAATGCTCAATGGCAAAAAGTCTCGCCTTTACGAAGAAAACAAGGCTGTTGCGACACGATTGATGCAACTTTGTGGCGTCGATTTGGGAAAAGCTGAAAAAATGTTTGACCAAGCCATTTCCAGTGGTCAAGCGAAAAATAAATTGATTGAAATGGTCTATGCACAAGGTGGTCAAGCAAGTTACATTGAGCACCCCGAAAGATTTTCTTTGGGACAACAACTGGACGTTGTAGCTTTACGCGACGGCTACGTTGGTCAAATGGAAACGTGCGACATTGGTTATGCAGTAAACATTTTGGGCGGTGGTCGTATGCAAAAGGACGATCAATTGGATCACGGTGTTGGCATTAAAATGCAAGTTGACCTTGGTGACAAAGTCAAAAAGGGAGACGTTTTGGCAACGATTTATCATAGAGACAAAAACGTCGAACAAGCAAAACAATTGTTGGAAAAATCAATTTTCATTACCGATTCCAAACCACTTTCCACCAAAACCATTCACGCATACGTGGACAAAAACGGCGTAACAATGCTATAATAGTCCAAACGGAGGTAAATATGGCATACACTTTGAAAAATTTTGTTGCCGATCACAATTGGCAAAAATTAGATAGATTTTATTACAAACAAGTGGGGGACGTTGTTGTCAGTCTCAGTCAACGCAACAGATACTTCGACATGTTTTTCAGTTGCAACCTTGACGAAGAAAAACAAATGGCCGTCAAAAAAGAATTGGCTTCTTTGGCAGAAAAATACTTCATTTTTGACGTAGTTTGCGTTGATGAGGGCGTTCAAGTAGTTTTTAGAAAAACCGAAGTCGGTCTTGACAGCAACTATGAATACAAAGTTGCAACGCCTTTTGACCAAATTGCCAATGCAATTGCTCAAATTGTGGCAAATCACACCCAAAAATGTTGTGGCCTTTGTCATCAACAAGTGGGCAAAGGTACTTTGGTGGCACTTGCTTGGGGCGTTGCTTACTGCTGTGACAAATGCAAAGAAGAATTGGCACAACTTTTACCCGAACAAGTACAACCCAACTTGTTTAGAGCATGGACAAAACAATTGATTGGCGTGGCAATCGGTTTGGCATTGTATTTGTTCTTCCAATGCATTTCCAAAACAAACAGCCGAATCGTTTTGTACTTTATGGCTTACGTTGGATTGTCGGTGGGAGTCCTTGCAGGACAATTGATTTTTGACAAACTCACCTTGACAGGTCTTGTGCATCCTGCACACCGTTGGTGGATGCCTGTTGCCACCACTTTTGTTGGCTTTTTGCTTGTTGACATCATTTTGTTCCCCTTTATGGCAACGTGCTGGGGCTGGGGTGGCACCAACATTGGTTTTTTGTACAAAAGCTATTTTGTTGATTTCTTTTTGCAAAACACCTTGTTTGCACTTCTTTTCTGCTTTACAGGTTGGTTGGCTTTCCACGCATTTGACGTATTGCTCAACGAATACAGCGAATATTATGCAAAAAAATACATCAAATATATGGATAAAAAGCGTGAAGAAATTAAAAACGCTCAACATCCCGAAGAAGAACACCTAGATTGATAAAATCTTTTTCAAACAAAAGGCAGACACAGTTTGTGTCTGCCTTTTTATTTTTTGATGCTGAGCAATTCTTTCAGTTTTTCCAACGCCTTGCTTTCCAATCTAGACACGTAACTGCGAGAAATACCCATCTTTTTTGCCGTTTGGTTTTGTGTCAATGGAACGTTGCCGTCCAAACCAAAACGCATTGTTATGATTGTTTGTTCTCGTTTGTTTAAAGCAATTTTCATCCCCTCTTTCAAACGGTTGCGCATAATGGACATTTGCGCCTGTTCGTAAACGCTGTCCTCATCCACCGACAACACGTCCATAAGAGAATATTCGTTGCCGTCATTGTCCACACCCAACGTGTCTTGCAAATAGACGGTGTTGGCTGTTTTCTTGCCCGAGCGAAGCATCATCAAAATTTCATTTTCGATACATTTGGACAAATAGGTTGCCAAAGTCGTTCCCTTTTTTAAAGAAAAACTTTCCACTCCTTTTATCAGTCCCAACGAGCCAACCGATATCAAATCTTCCTTGTCATAATTTGCCGAATACTTTTTGGCAATGTGCGCAACCAACCGCATATTGTGCATGATGAGCCTTTCTCGTGCAACGTTGTCCCCCTTTGACATTGCAAAAAGGCATTGCCTTTCTTCTTCGGCACTGAGCGGTTTGGGATAGGCACTGGCAACGTAACCAGTCAAAAAGAACAACTGCCTGAGCATTTGCAAAAGTGATGAAAACATTTTTTCTCCTTGTTACACTACTATATGGAAAAATTTGTCGACTTTTGCCTTTTTTATTGAACTTTTTTAGGTTGTTGACAAAAGCAAGAAAAATGATATAATCTAGTTGGAGACAGTTGGATGGTTGCGAGATTTTTTCTCGAGGAAAGTCCGAGCACCACACGGCAAGAGTGCAGGGTAACACCCTGTGAAGGCGACTTCAAGGACAGTGCAACAGAAATAAACCGCAAGATTTTTCTTGTAAGGATGGAAATGTAGTGTAAGAGACTACAACCACTTTGGTGACAAAGTGTTCTATGTAAACCCCACTCGGTGCAAGAAGGGGAGCAAGTGTCTGCCCGACACCCCCGCCAATTTCGCTTGAGGCTGTTGGTAACAAC
>JAFQWS010000031.1 GCA_017407305.1 Clostridia bacterium | reverse complement strand
GTAAAGGCTGTTTGCAAAGTAGATAACTTTGTCACAAAGTCTGCCACCGGTCGCCACCAACAATTCGTGTTTTACGTCATCCGTTTTGGTATTGAAAGCATAGAAGATGCCCAATTCTTTTGCTGCCGTCGATGCATCTTGGTCGTTGGAAACGAAAATGGGAACACATTGATAGTATTTGAGAAGTTGAGATGCAATTATGCCGATTTTGGAAGAGGAAAAGACCAAAACGTGCGAACCTTTTTGGATGTCCATATGGTCCAAAATATTGAGGCCAAAAGCAACGTAAGGCACAAACAAGGCTTTTTCGTCACTCAAAATGTCGGGAATTTTGTGACAGCAACCTTCGGGAAGGTCAACAAAGTCACGCAACATGCCGTCTGCATTGTAACCCAATTCCAACAAGTTGGTGCATTGAGAAAGTTTTCCTTCCAAGCAGGAAGCGCATTGACCGCAAGGGATAAAAGGCTCAATGACAACACGGTTCATTTTCCCAAATGGACTTGTTTCTGCTTGATGTGTTTCGCTTACAACGCCGACTGCGTTTTTTCCCAAAACAACGGGATATTTTCCTTTTGCTTCGCCATTGTACAAAGCCAAATCGTATTTGCCCAAAAGAACGTGTTCAATGCGAACTTTTACGTTGGTTTTCTCGTTCAAAAGGGTGGGTTCGCTTTGTTCCAATTGTAAAGTGTGAGGGGCTGTCAGTTTCCAAAACTTCATAAAAGAGAAGTCCTCCATTATTGTTAAAAACATTATACCAAGTTTTTTATGAAAAAGCAACACCATTTTTAATAGAATTTAAAATGATATGACAACTAAAAAACCTTTTATTCTTGACTTTAATTTTAATAAGTATATACTTAATAATAGTTAAAGTCGGATGATTTATCATTGTTGGCAAACAAAACGACTTTCAAACATACAATAGAAAAGACCTTTTTGGGTGGAGGAAATTTTGAAATATAATTTTGACGAAATAATTAACCGAGTGGGCACACAATGTGCCAAATATGACGGAGCAAAGACAATCAATCCTTATTTGAGCGACGACTTTATCCCAATGTGGGTTGCCGATATGGATTTTGCCACGCCCGACGTTGTTTTGCAATCAATGAAAGCAATCATTGACCAACGCATTTTGGGATATTCTTTTGGGCTCAGTCAAGATTATTATGATGCAGTAATCAATTGGATGTCTTCTCACCACGATATGGACGTCAAAAAGGAAGAAATCGTCACTTCTTGTGGCGTTGTTATGGCAATGAAACAAGCCGTCTTACATTTGACAAAGGCAGGTGACAACGTTCTTATTCAAACGCCCAGCTATCGTCCTTTTTACAACAGCGCAAAAGACAACCAAAGAAACGTTCTTTTCAATCGTTTGATTTACAAAGACGGCCAATACCAAATTGATTGGCAAGACTTTGAAGAAAAGGTCAAACAATGCAAATTGTTTTTCTTGTGTTCCCCTCACAATCCCACGGGCAGAGTGTGGACTAAGGAAGAGTTGCAAAAAATGGGCGAAATTTGTTTTGCCAACGGTGTGTACGTATTTTGTGATGAAATTCATCACGACATTATTCGTTGCAATCAAAAGATCATCTCAATGAAATCATTGTTTGCACAACAACCTTTGTTGATAACAGCCACTTCCCCCAGCAAAACTTTCAATTTGGCAGGAAACAACCACTCAAACATTATCGTCAACGACTTGGAAATTGCCCAAAAGTGGCGCGACTCTCGTTGTTGTGGTGGCTACACTCTCATTTCGGCGCAAGCGTGTCAAACGGCATACGAAAAATGTGACGATTGGTTGCAACAACTCAAAGTTTATTTGGACGAAAACATCAATTTTGTCAAAGAATATTTTCAAAAGCATCTAGAAAAAGCCGTTGTCTGCGACTGTCAAGCAACTTACTTGGTTTGGGTGGATTTGTCAGCCTACAACAAAAGCGATTTAGAATTGCGAAAGTCAATTTCTTCTGGTGGTGTTTACTTGGAATATGGTGACGAATTTGTAGACAATGCCGAAGGATTTGCACGAATAAACGTTGCTTGTCCCAAATCGGTATTGCAACGGGCACTTGAACGCATTGTGAAAAGTTTAAACTAACGCGCAGTAAAAATAAAAAAATTCTTGATATTTCAAATAGTTGTGGTATAATTATTTGGAAGAAAATTTACACTCACAGGAGATATGCTATGAAAAAGATTGCAATTTTGACATCTGGTGGCGACGCACCCGGTATGAACGCATGTATTCGTTCCGTCACACGTTTTGCATTGAGTCAAGGTTTGCGTGTGTACGGCATCAACCGTGGTTACGCAGGTTTGATTGAAGGCGATATTGACGAACTTGTCAAAAGAAGTGTATCCAACACAATTCACACAGGCGGTACGTTCTTGCAAACTGACCGTTGCCCCGAATTTTTGGAAGCAGAATATAGAAAAGCAGGCGCAAACTTGTTGCGTAAACGTGGCATTGAAGGTCTTGTTTGCATTGGTGGCGACGGCACTTTCCGTGGCGCAATGGCTCTTTGCAAAGAAAACGACATCAAAGTTGTTTGCATCCCCGCAACAATTGACCGCGACCTTGGTTATACGGAAAACACCATCGGTTTTGACACTGCAGTAAACAACTGCATGTGGGCAATCAACAGTTTGAGAGACACAATGCAATCTCACAACCGTGTTACCGTTTTGGAAGTAATGGGACGCAACTGCGGTGACATTGCTTTGGCAGCAGGCTTGGCAGGTGGTGCCGAACATATCATCGTTCCCGAAGTAGAAGCAGACATTGACGGCATTTGCGCTAAATTGGTGGACAGCGACAACGCAGGCAAACGTTCCAACATGGTCGTTGTTGCAGAAGGTGCAGGCAAAGCATTGAAAATTGCAAAAACAATTGAAGAAAAAACAGGTTTGGAAGCACGCACAACGGTACTTGGTCACATCCAACGTGGTGGCTCTCCCACCTACTTTGATCGCATCATTGCTTGCAAAATGGGCATTCGCGCAGTGGAATTGTTGCAAGAAGGTCAAAAGAATCGTGCAATTGGTGTCAAAGGCGAAGAAATCTTTGACGTTGACTTGGAAGAAGCACTTTCCCAAAAACGAGTATTCAACGAAAAACTTTATCACGACGCTCACAAAATGGGCTAAAAAACTCAACAACAAACGCTCCGAAAATTCGGAGCGTTTTTTTATGTAATTTTGTATAAAGAGAAAATTTTGGCAAATACTAATATCAGCCGACCAGCAAAAGACAACAACCATCACCAAAACGGTCGGCATGTGTTGGAGCAGAACAATTAGTTCTGCTCCTTTTGTTTTAAAAATACAAAACATTTTGTTTGTATTATATTTCATTGTTGTTTACTTTTGGCAATAAAAGTGATACAATTACTATATCAAAAAAGTGGCAAGGCCAATGGAGAAACTTATGGGAAGACCTGATGGATATTATTTGAAAAACGTAAACCCCTATCAAAAAATTATGCCTCACATTATGAAAGACAGAAGTGACGCAATGAACATGGGTATTTTCGAATTCAACTACGAACCAATTGAACAATACATTGAACAAACCTACAAAGAAACGGGCGTCAAGTACAGTTATATGGACGTCATCACTTGTGCTTTGATTCGCTTGTTTGCAATGAGACCTTCGCTCAACCGTTTTGTTATGCACAACAAAATTTATCAACACAACGACATTACCTTGTCTTTTGTTGTCAAGAAAAAGTTGCAAGACAACAGTGACGACACAACGGTAAAAATCCACTTCACAGGCGAAGAAACGTTGGCACAAGTCAAAGAACAAATTGACAAAGTCATTGCAGAAAACACGGGTGAAAAGGCATACAACGGCACTGACAACTTGGCAAAAACGCTCACGACAATTCCCCACTGGGTAATTCGCATTGTCGTTGGTTTGCTTTTTTGGTTGGACAAACACAACCTTTTGCCCAAGAGTGTCATTGAATTTTCTCCTTTCCACAACAGTTTGTTTGTGACCTATCTCAAATCCATCAACGGCGACTCTATCTATCACCATTGTTACAACTTTGGTACAACCGGCATTTTCATTGCATTGGGCAAGGAAAAAAGCAAAGCAGTTGTTGAATGTGGCGAAATCAAAATCAGAAAAATGATGGATTTGCGTTGCGTCATGGACGAAAGATTTTGCGATGGTATGTATTTTGTAAACAGCATGCGTTTGTTCAAACGTTTGGTTGCACGTCCCAAACTTTTGGAACAACCCTACAAAATTGAAGAAACGTTGGAAAATGGTTTGCACGACAAAGAAACCAAAGAAATGTACGAACAACTTCGCAAACAACGTGCACAAAAAATCAAAGAAGAAAAGAAACAAGCAAAAATTCAAGCAAGACTTGATGCCAAAAAGGCAAAGGAAGAAAAGCGTCTTGCCAAAAAACAACAAAAGAACAAATAACAAAACAAGACGCAACAAAAAGTTGCGTCTTTTTTTGTAAAGATATGAATATAAAATTTTTTATTGTGCATCATATAACTGTCAGCAAAGATTTACAAATATAAAATGTTTTCTTTGTTGTCAAAGGCATGTTTAATTAAAAACGTGCCTTTTTTATTTGTGTTTTTTACCTAAATCGCCTTTATTTTGGCATACTATATCTTGATATGCATCAAGAAAAATCCAAAAGTTTTGTAAAAAGCGCATTGCTGTTGTCCGTTGGTGGGTTACTTGCCAAATTGTTGGGGGCATTTTATCGCATACCTTTGACTAATATGATTGGCAGTTATGGTATGGGTTTGTACCAACTTGTCTTTCCACCTTACATTTTGGTGTTGACGTTGGCTTGTTTTGGTATGCAGTCGGCAATTTCCAAATTGACTGCGGAAAACTTGCAAATGGGCAACTATTCCAAGACGAAAGCCTTGTTTTTGACAGGGCTAAAAGTGTTGGGAGCAACAGGTATTTTGGGTACGTTGGTGTTGATGTTGTTCAGCAGGGCAATTGCCCAAGGGCAAGGCAACGTTGATACAACCGTTTATTTTGGTGCAGTTGCACCCAGTGTATTGTTTGTGGCAATGCAAGTGGTGTTCAAAGGCTATTTTCAAGCACGCTTGAAAATGTTGCCCTCGGCATTGACGGCAGTTTTCGAGCAGTTGATAAAACTTATCATTGGCTTGGGCTCTGCATACCTATTTATGCCCGACGTAAAAATGGCAGTCTTGGGTATGGTTTTGGGCATTTCCATTTCGGAATTTGTTTCCCTTACCATTTTGGTAGTGTGGTTCTTTGTCGCCAAGAAAAAGGAAAACCTGCCTCAAAGCAGTTTGAAAGTGGTTGGCGTTGGCAAAGAGTTGTTTATGTTGGCGTTGCCTGTTGCAGCAGGTGGATTTGTTATGCAACTAAGCCAAGTCATCGATTCTGCAATGGTTGTCAACCTTGTTACGGTGGGCAATGCCACTTCTTTATATGGTTTGTGGTCGGGGCCGGTCAATTCAATGTTGGGACTGCCTGTATCATTGGCAAGTGGTGTTGCAATGACTGCTTTGCCCAAAATGTCAAAGGACAACGTATCCAGTCACCAAGAAAGCAACAAAACCTATTCTCTTGCAATGCGTCTTTCTTTTACCATTGCCCTTCCTTGTTCTTTGGGACTGATTATTCTTTCTCGTCCCATTTTATCTTTGCTTTATGGTGGGCTTTCGCCACAAGAAATTGAAGTGTCGGCAAGATTGTTGTCCTTGTCGGGATTGGCAGTACTTTTTCAAGTGATGCTTATGACGCAGGTGTCGGTATTGCAAGCCTATTCAAAGCCGTACGTTTCCACAACCATTTTGGCAAGTGGTGTGGTTGTCAAGGCTGTTGTAAACCTTGTTTTGTTGCCCAATGCTCAAATAAATATTTATGGTTCTGCCATTTCTGAAACAATTTGCTATCTTTTTGCTTGTGCATTTGCTATAATATACACGACCAGCAAATTGAAGTTGCGATTTGACGTGACGGAAACGGTGCTAAAACCTCTTGCGTGCACTTTGGCAATGACCTTGCTTATCACCTTGTTTTGTGTATTCAAAAGCGAATTTGTATTCAGCAGTTTGGGAACAATTTTGCTTGTGGCATTGTCAGGCGTGGTGTACTTTGGTTTGTTGATTGCTTGGGGCAAACCCAAGGTTGAACAAAAGGAGATTAGACATGAGCCAACAATATGATTTCTTGACAAAGCAAGTTTTCACAAAAGAGGACGTTGTGGAAATTTTGAACGTTTTGCGCAGTGAAAACGGATGCCCTTGGGACAGAGCGCAAACACATCAAACGTTGAGAGAAACGGCAATTGAAGAAGCCTACGAACTTTCTGATGCCATTGCCAAAAACGACTTGGAACATATCCAAGAAGAATTGGGCGACGTGTTGATGCAAGTATATCATCACATAGGCATTGCTCAAGACAAAGGCGAGTTTTCCGAAACGGACGTTTACAATCGTTTGTGCCAAAAACTTATCACAAGACATACCCACGTTTTTGGTGACGTCAAGGCGAACACAGGTGAAGAAGCCTTGGCAGTTTGGAATGCCAACAAGCAAAAAGAACATCACATCCAATCGTTGGCACAATATCTTGATGACGTACCCGTGAGCATGAACCCCCTACTTCGTGCACAAAAAGTGCAAAATAGAGCGCACAAGGGTGGGGTGGCAGTGTACGAAAATTTGCAAGAAAAAATCCAAGAAAAACTTACGCAATTTGATGGTTGCGTAGCGCAACAAGACTTTGACCAAACGGGTGGCGACTTGTTGTTTTTGGTGTTGGCGTTGCTCAAAAAAAATCACGTCAACGCAGACGTGTCCTTGGCAGACGCAATTGAAAGATTTATTCAAAAGGTAAAATAAATTGAAAAACGAGTTACTCAAAAATCTCCCCAAAACAATGCTTGCGCCCATGGCTGGATATACCGATGCTCCCACAAGAGTTTTTGCAAAACGCTATGGTTGTGGCATCACGGTCACCGAAATGGTGTCGGCTCAAAGTTTGGTACAAGCCAATTGGCAGGCCAAAGAGCTTTTGACCACCTTCGAACAAGGACCGGTGGCAGTGCAGTTGTTTGGGCACAATCCCGACCATTTTGCAAAATGCGCTCAAATGGATTGCCTTCAAAAGTTTGACGTCATTGATGTCAATATGGGTTGCCCTGTCAGAAAGATTGTTTCCAACGGAGACGGAAGCGCCTTGATGGGCAACGTAAAATTGGCAAGTGAGATTGTGACTGCATTAAAAAACAACACCGACAAAGTTGTGTCGGTAAAAATGCGTCTTGGACAAAAAAGCAAAAACGCAGTTGACTTCGCCAAGGCAATGGAACAAGCAGGTGCAGACTATTTGACGGTGCACGGACGGACGGCAACTCAAATGTATTCGGGCGTCAGCGACAAAGAGATGGTTTTGACGGTGGCAAAGGCAGTAGCCATTCCCGTTTTTGCCAACGGAGACGTCAAAACGGTTGACGATTTCAATTTTTATACGCAAAATGGTTGTCACGGTGTTGCCATTGGCAGAGGTGCGTTGGGACGACCTTACGTCTTTGCCCAAATAGATGGAAAAGATTTTCAATTTGATTTGCAAAGCATCATGGAAGAGCATTTGCAACAACTTACAAAAATTACCAAAGAAAACGTTGCCGTCAACGAAATGAAAAAGCACGTTGCATTTTATATGAAAGGAGTGTATTGTGGCAAACAATTGGTTATCGATGCAATGACAGCCAAAACAAAAGAGGAAATGCTTTGCTACATACAAAAGTGGTTTAAAGATCATGGTACATATTGTATTGGTAGAACCTGAAATTCCCTCCAACACGGGAAACATTGCACGCAGTTGTGCAGCGACAAACAGCATTTTGCACTTGGTACGCCCTTTGGGCTTTGACACCAGCGACAAGATGCTCAAACGAGCAGGCTTGGACTATTGGAAAGACGTCACAATTTACTATCACGACAGTTTTTCTCAATTGCAAAGTCTTTATCCTGACGGAAAATTTTACTATTTTTCCACCAAGAGCGACCAAAATTATTGCGACGTGCATTATCCCGACGAAGTATTTTTGGTTTTTGGCAAGGAAACGGCTGGTTTGCCGGAACAGTTGATTTACGACAACTATTCCAACGCCGTTCGCATACCTATGATTGGAGAAATTCGTTCTCTCAATTTGTCCAACTCGGTGGCAATTGCCTTGTACGAAGTTTTGCGACAACAAGGTTTTCAAGGATTCAATTTGCACGGAAAATTGACAAAGTTCTAAAAAGATAATTTTGGACCACTGTACTTTGTTGCAGTGGTCTTTTTAATTATATATCTTGACATTTCTTTGAAAAAAGAGTAAAATGTCATTTGGTGGAAGTTGGGAAAAACCCAAAAATAAACCAAATTTAGTTTGAAAAAAATATATGCGGTCCATTTGACACGCGAAATTATATGAGGTGAAATATGAACAAAAAAAGTATTACCGACGTAAACGTAAAAGGCAAAAGATGTTTGGTCCGTTGTGACTTCAACGTTCCTTTGAAAGACGGTGTCATCACAGATGAAAACAGAATTCAAGGTGCATTGCCCACAATCAAATATTTGATGGAACAAGGCGCAAAAGTTATTTTGTGTTCTCACCTTGGCAAACCTCACAACATTTTCTCCGAAAACTTCAAACTTAACAAAAAAGAAAAGAAAGCTATCGAAGAATTGCCCGAAGCAGATCGCGCACAAGCAAAAGCAGATGCAATTGCAAAAGCACTCAAAAACGATCCCAAAAAGTTCACACTTGCACCCGTTGCAGAAAGACTCAATCAACTTTTGGACAACAAAGTTGCATTTTGCCACGACGTAGTTGGTTCAGATGCACAAGCAAAAGTTGCAGCACTTAAAGAAGGCGAATGTGTATTGTTGGAAAACCTTCGTTTTGAAGCAGGCGAAGAAGGTCGCGACATTGAACTTTGCAAAAAACTTGCATCTTTCTGTGACGTATATGTAAACGATGCATTTGGTACGGCACACCGCTCCCACGCATCCACAGCAGCAATCGTAGAATTTGGTTTGGTTGACACAGCAGTTTGCGGTTTCTTGATTGAAAAAGAAATTTCCGTCATGGCAAACGCATTGGAAACACCCGTTCATCCTTTCGTAGCAGTTTTGGGTGGCGCAAAAATTTCCGATAAACTCAACGTTATCAACAACCTTTTGGAAAAATGTGATTCCCTCATCATCGGTGGTGGTATGGCATACACCTTTGTCAAAGCACAAGGTTATGGCGTAGGCAACTCCTTGGTAGACGACGAAAAAATCGAATACTGCCGTGAAATGCTTGCAAAAGCAAAAGAAAATGGCAAAAAGATTTATCTTCCCATCGACGTAAAATGCGTAAAAGCATTCCCCAACCCCATTGACGCACCCATTGACACAGTTGTCAAATCCATCGACAGCATTGCCAACGATGAAGAAGCACTTGACATCGGACCTGAAACAGTCAAATTGTACTCTTCCGTCATCGCAGATGCAGCAACAGTCATTTGGAACGGCCCCATGGGCGTATTTGAAAACCCTGCATTGGCAGTTGGTACAAAAGCAATTGCACAAGCAATGGCAGACAGCAAAGCAACAACAATCATCGGTGGTGGCGACAGCGCAGCAGCAGTCACACAAATGGGCTTCAAAGAAAAGATGAGCCACATTTCCACAGGTGGTGGTGCATCTTTGGAATTGTTTGAAGGCAAAGTTCTTCCCGGCATTGCATGCCTCAACGACAAATAAGAAACTGGAGAATTTTAAAAATGAAAAATAAAATTATTGCTGGCAACTGGAAAATGAACAAAAACCAAGCCGAAGCAGAAAAACTTATTTCCGCACTCAAACCCTTGGTAAAAGATTCCAAAAATACAGTTATCATTTGCACGCCTTACCTTGATTTGGAACAAGCAGTATGCTTGACGGCCGGTACCAACATTCACGTTGGCGCACAAAACTGCCACTGGGCAGAATCCGGCGCATTTACAGGCGAAGTTGCACCTTCCATGCTCAAAGAAATTGGTGTTGAATACGTAATTCTTGGCCACAGCGAAAGAAGACAATACTTTGGCGAAACAAACCAAACGGTCAACGCAAGAATGAAAGCCGCTTTGGAAGCAGGTTTGAAACCCATCGTTTGCATTGGCGAAACACTTGAAGAACGCAACTCTGGCAGAATGCAAGAAGTTTTGGCAACGCAAATCAAAGAAGGTTTTGAAGGCATTGACGAAGAACAACTTCGTCGCACAATCGTTGCATACGAACCCATTTGGGCAATTGGAACAGGCGTTACGGCAACCAACAAACAAGCAAACGAAGCAATTGGTTTTTGCCGTTCTCAATTTGAAGAACTTTATGGCAAAGACGAAGCACAAAAACTTTACATCCAATATGGTGGCAGTATGAACGCTGTCAACGCAGCAGGTTTGTTGAATCAACCCGAAATTGACGGTGGCCTCATTGGTGGCGCATCTTTGGACGCAGAAAAATTCTCTGCAATCGTCGAAGCATACAAAATTTAAGGAACAAATATGAAAAAATTAACAGCATTGATCATTATGGACGGCTATGGTTTGTCCCAAGAAACAGAAGGAAACGCAATCGGACCCGATTGTTCCCCTTACGTTAGATTTTTAAGACAAAACTATCCCAATTCCACACTTGATGCCAGTGGCTTGGCAGTTGGTTTGCCCGAAGGACAAATGGGCAACAGCGAAGTCGGTCACCTTAATATGGGCGCAGGTCGTGTAATTTATCAAGATCTCACTCGTATCACAAAGGAAATCAAAGAAGAAAAGTTTTTCCAAAACCCCGCTTTGATTAAAGCATGCCAAAAGGCAAAGGAAAACAAAGGTAAATTGCACCTTATGGGTTTGATGAGTGATGGTGGCGTTCACTCCCACATCACACACGTATTTGCCCTTTTGGAACTTGCCAAACGACAAGGTTTGGATGACGTTTTCGTACATTGCTACATGGATGGCAGAGACACCTCTCCCACAAGTGGTGCAGGTTACGTCAAACAATTGGAAGACGAAATGGCACGTTTGGGCATTGGCCACGTTGCAACTGTGTCTGGCAGATTTTATGGTATGGACCGTGACAATCGTTGGGACCGTGTAGAAAAAGCATACGATATGTTGACGCTTGGCATTGGCGAAAAGGCGGAAAGTGCCCAACAAGTTTTGTTGGAAAACTATGCAAAAGGCACGACTGACGAATTTATTTTGCCCACCGTCATCACAAAAGACGGAAAACCTTGTGCAACCATTGAAAATGGCGATGCAGTTATCTTTTTCAACTTCCGTCCCGACCGTGCAAGAGAAATGACTCGTGCATTTACACAAGACGGCTTTGATGGTTTTTCTTTGAAAGGCAAGGCAAGAAAGGTTTCTTGTTGGGTATGTATGTCACAATACGACGAAAAATTTGTCGGTGTAGAAATTGCTTACCCCAACGAAAGTTACGAAAACACTTTGGGACAATACTTGGCAAGTCAAAACAAAACGCAACTTAGAATTGCCGAAACGGAAAAATACGCACACGTAACGTTTTTCTTCAATGGTGGTGTCGAACTTGCCAACGAAGGCGAAACGAGAGTTTTGATTGCATCACCCAAAGTCGCAACATACGACTTGCAACCGGAAATGTCTGCTTTGGAAGTTACCGAAAAGGCAAAGAAGGAAATTGAAAAGGAAAAATACGACGTAATGATTTTGAACTTTGCCAACTGCGACATGGTTGGCCACACAGGTGTGGCTCAAGCTGTAGAAAAAGCAGTTGCAACGGTAGATGATTGCGTAAGACAAGTTGTCGAGTGCATTTTGACAAACGGTGGTCGCGTATTTGTAACAGCCGACCACGGCAACGCCGAAAAACTTTTGGAAGACGGAAAACCTTTTACAGCACACACAACCAACAAAGTACCTTTCATTTTGGTAGATAGCTCATTGCAAAACAAAGTCACCCTCAAAGACGGTGCTTTGTGCGACATTGCACCCACCTTGCTTTATTCTATGGGCTTGGAACAACCCGCAGAAATGACGGGACAAAACCTTATTGTTGAAAAAGAGTAGGGTAAAAATACTTGCAAAACAAAATAGATTATGTTATACTTTCAAAGCATAATCTCTTGGAGGAAAATCAATGTTGAATTTACTTGCATTTTTTGCTGAAAATACTTTGGCAGGCGTAGTCATGGTTGTTAGAATTGTCTTGTGCGTTATCGTTTTGCTTTGCGCAGGTTTCATTATTTTCGTAGTTTTGAAACAAAACGGCAACACAGACGGCACAGAAGCTTTGTCTGGTTCTTCCAGCAAAGACGAAGATTCCTACTATGGAAAAAACAAGTCCAATTCTTGGGAGCATCGTTTCAAACTTATGACTTACATTGCATCTGGCATTTTGGCAGTGGCAGCAATCGTCTTTGTCATTTTGGGCTAATTAAAAATAATTGAACGGACTTGATTTTCAAGTCCGTTTTTTTTATACTTGCAATATAATAAAAAAGTGGGTATAATTGTTTTATGAAACAAAAAACGGAAATTACCAACAAAAAAGCCTTTCACGAATATTTTGTGGAAGACACATTGGAAGTGGGCATCAACTTGATTGGTTGCGAAGTCAAATCAATTCGTCAAGGTGCTTGCAATCTAACCGACAGTTTTTGTCGTATTGAAAACGGACAATTGCTGTTGGTCAATTGCTATGTCAAAAATTATGACAAAGGCAGTTTTTCCAATACAGCCAGTCGTCGCACTCGCCGTTTGTTGGCGCACAAATCAGAAATTTTGCGTTTGAGAGCAAAGTCTGTGGAAAAAGGATTTACCCTTGTCCCTTTAAAAATTTATTTCAAAGGCAGTTTGGTCAAAGTGGAAGTTGGTTTGTGCAAGGGTAAAAAGTTGTACGACAAAAAACGTAGTATAATGCAAAAGGACGTCGAAAGAGACGTGCAAAAGGAAATCAAACGTTATGAAGAAAGAAGATAGATGGCTTTTTCACGATTTTTCTCGCACCCTTGTCATTGATTGTGCAGGAAGTGGCAAGACTGTTCTCAGCAAAAAACTTGCCAAAAAACTTAATCTTCCTTTGTGGCATTTGGACAAAATTTTGCTCAAACCAAATTGGGAAAACTATCCTTTGAGCGAACGTTACAAAATTTTGGATGAAATTTTGTGTCAAGACAGTTGGCTTATTGATGGAATGTGGTTGTCCACTTTGCAATACAGATTGCCTTTTGCCACAACAGTCGTCTACTTGGATTTGCCCACGTCGGTATGCTTTCGCAGTGCAAAAAGACGTTTCAAAAAAACTCGTGGTATGCAAACGGACGATCACGCCACAGGTTGCATTGAAGAGTTTGACAAAGAATTTCAAAATTACATAAAGACTTTCAACAAAAAATACAAAAAAGACGTTGAGAAAATGCTCTATACTTTTGGTATGCACAAAGTAATTGTACTTAAAAATCGCTTTGAAGTTTGGCGTTTTTGCAAAACTTTATCGTTAGACTAGGCTCAAAAAGTTTACAAAAAAAACTTTTTGTTGCATAATGTATAGGTACTTGCTGGTGTGGCTCAGTTGGTAGAGCAATTGATTCGTAATCAATAGGTCGGGGGTTCGAATCCCTTCACCAGCACCATTTAAGACAAACAAGTTTGATACAGTAAAAGTATCAGACTTTTTTTCATTTTTAAGAGGGTTCAAGTCCCCTGTTTATATAAGAGAACACGTGCGAAGTATCAATCTTTTAACGATTACTAATTGTTATGAATAATTAACAATGTATGGTATAATATTGTAAAGGAGTGAGCGTAATGAAATTTGAAACATTTAAATCAATATTGCTATCAGTTGGTATTTGTGAATGTGAGTTTTATTTACGTTCAACAAATAAAGAAGGATTCATAGGATATACTACAGAAAAGGATAAAAAGAAATATTGTGTAGTATTTGATAATGTAGAGTTCTATTTTGATAAAGATGTTGATATTTTAACTGGTAAAGTAATTAATGACAAAACTTTATTAGAAGTTTGGAATGATTTAGAAATT
>JAFQWS010000030.1 GCA_017407305.1 Clostridia bacterium | reverse complement strand
GCGGCTGGATCACCTCCTTTTAGGGAGCAGATTTATCTGCTTGTCGACTGTATGTTTTAAACATACTGAAATTAAAAAGTGAAAAGTTCGGAAAACACTGAAATCAAAAATAGACCGAAAAACCCATACAGCTGTGAGAATTCTTCTTTACTATTCCCGTCAAGATTAGTTACTTCCTTTGTTCCCGTAAAGACCACCGAAGTCTTTGCGGATTTTTTTTTGCTTATTTCCATTTGAATTTCAAAATGTCAAATTTTTAAAAATTTGGCATTTTTTTTATTAAAAAAATGTAAAATTCTCAATTTTTATCTTTACAAACCTATGCATTTTGGGTACAATATAAATATCAAACCAAGGAGAAGAAATATGTCAGCCATTGTTGAAAAAACAATCAAATCAATTCGTGCAATAAGTGCCGAGGCAATTACAAATGCAAAAAGTGGACACACAGGTTTGCCTATGGGTTGTGCACCTTTGGGATACACCTTGTTTGCCAACCATCTCATCTTTGACGGCAATCGTCCCGACTTTTTAAATCGTGACCGTTTCATTTTGAGCGCAGGACACGGCTCCATGTTGCAATATTCTTTGTTGCACTTGTTCGGTTACAACGTATCAATGGAAGACATCAAAAACTTCCGTCAATTGGGCAGTATCTGTGCAGGCCACCCCGAAAGAGGTGTTTGCGAAGGTGTGGAAGTTTCCACCGGCCCTTTGGGACAAGGTTTTGCCAATGCAGTTGGTATGGCAATTGCTCAAACCAAAATGGCAAAAAAATACAACAAAAAAGGTTTCCCCATTTTTGATCATCACGTTTACGTTTTGATGGGTGACGGTTGCATGATGGAAGGCATTTCTTCCGAAGCAGCAAGTTTGGCAGGCAACCTCAAACTCAACAAACTTATTGCAATTTACGACGACAACGACATTTCCATTGACGGAAGCACCGACATCACCTTTACAGAAGACGTTGGCAAACGTTTCCAAGCATTTGGTTGGGACGTTTTGAAGGTGGAAGACGGCAACAACCTTGAAGAAATTGACAAAGCAATTTCCAAAGCAAAGCAAAGCAAGTCAAAACCCACTTTGATTATTTGCAAAACGCAAATTGGTTATGGTACGCCTTTAGTTGGAACTGCCAAAATTCACGGCACACCCATGACGGACGGCGAGTGGCAACGAACAAAAGAAATTCTCGGTTGGGAAAATCAACCTTTCACAATTGACGACGACGTCTATTTCCATTGCAGATTGTTGGCAGACAAAAAACGTCAAGTCATTGCCCAATGGGACAGCATGTTCCAAGAATATTGCCAAAAGCACACCTATTTGGCAAAACAACTCAAAAAACAACTTTCCACACAACCCAAAAAGCTCTTCAAAGCCAAAAACTTTGCACACATTGCAAAAAAAGACGGTGCAACACGCAACTATTCCGGCGAAGTGCTCAACACACTTGCAAAAATGTTGCCCAACATTTGTGGTGGCTCAGCAGACCTTGCCGAAAGCAACTGTGTCGTGTTGAAAAATGGTGGCGACTACTCTGCCAAAAACTATTTGGGACGCAACATCCACTTTGGTGTCAGAGAACAAGCAATGGGCGCAGTGCTCAACGGTATTGCAGCCTATGGTGGATTTAAGGTCTTTGGTGGCACTTTCTTCGTATTTTCCGACTATCTCAAAGCAATGATGCGTATGTCTTGCTTGATGCAATTGCCCGTGACCTACGTTTTGACGCACGACAGCATTGGCGTTGGCGAAGACGGTCCCACACACGAACCCATTGAACAACTTGCAGGTTTGAGAACAATGCCCGACTTGACGGTTTTCCGTCCTGCGGATTTGAAGGAAACCGAATACGCATGGTGCTATTCCGTTGGAAACGGAGTGCCCACTGCACTGGTTTTGTCCAGACAAAAACTCAAATACGTGGAAAACACCCACAAAGACTTGGACAAAGGTGGCTATATCTATTCCCCTTGCAAAGGCACACCTGACGTAATTTTGATTTCTTGTGGTTCCGAACTCAACGTTGCAGTAAAAGCGCAACAAATTTTGCAACAAGAAGGTATCAAAGCACAAGTCGTGTCAATGTACTGCACACAATTGTTTGACAAACAAAGCGACGAATACAAGCAAAAAGTTTTGCCCAATTCCGTTCGTGCAAGAGTGGCAATGGAAGCATCGTGCGACAACGTTTGGTACAAATACGTTGGCATTGATGGTGCAGTAATTGGTATGAACAGTTTTGGCACGTCAGCACCTTTTGCAACCTTGTTTGACCTTTACGGCTTTACAGCTGAAAACATGGCTCAAAAAGCACGTGAACTTGTCAAAAAATAAAAGTTAAAAAAGATTTTACAGCAAAAAAAAAGCAAACTCAATTTGAGTTTGCTTTTTTGTTTGGTTTTAGATTAGTTGTTGTCGGGGTTGACGATAACTTTTTTCAAAACTGTTGCTCTGGGGATACCGTTTTTGTATTGGACGGGTGCTTCGCCTTCAATCAAAGGCAAAATGTAATCCAAAAATGCGGGTTTGATGCCGGAGCAATCTTCTGTGATGTATTCGTCGGGCAATTCTTTAACTGCGTTTGCAATGTGGTCCAAGTCTGCGGGAACGTATTCAATCTTGTAGGGATTGGAAGAAACTCTTTGCATGGAGATCATCACGTTGTTTGCGCCGTTGACTGCGTGTTTAACTGCTTCTGCGCCACAGTTGTATGCTTCTTCTCTGTCGGAAACACTTGCAAGGTGGGCTGCTGCACGTTGAACGATGGACAATTCGATTGCTCTTGCTTTTGTGCCACAGTGTTTTGTGATGTGGTTTGCCAAGAAGAAGCAAACGTCACCAAGTTGAACGTGGTTAAAGCTGTCTTTGTGGCTGTTGTCGCCTGCGTATTCGCTGATGTATTTGCCGTCTTTATCTTTGATACCTTCGGAAACTGCAACGACACAGGTGTAGTTTTTGTCAAGAACTTCTTTTACTTGTTGTGTAAATTTGTCCAAGTCAAAGGGTTTTTCGGGAACATAAACCAAGTCTGCGCCAAGACCATTGAGCAATTCGGGAACTGCAGCACTTGCTGTGATCCAACCTGCGTCACGGCCCATAATTTCTACGATGACTGCTCTGCCGTTTTTGAAAACGTGTGCGTCAAGAGCGATTTCGTGAATTGTTGTTGCGATATATTTTGCAACGGAACCAAAACCGGGGCAGTGGTCTGTGGATGCAAGGTCGTTGTCAACCGTTTTGGGAACACCGACAACTGCGCATTCATAACCAACGAGTTTGCAGTATTTTGCGACTTTGTTGCATGTATCCATGCTGTCGTTACCGCCGTTGTAAATGAAATATCTTACGCCATACTTTTTGAAAACTTCAATAAGTGCTTTGTAAGGTGCTTCGTCTTTTTTGTAGTCGGGCATTTTTTTACGGCAACTACCCAAAGCAGAAGAGGGGGTTTGTTTCAAGAGTTCAATTTGTTCATCATCTTCTTTGTTGATGTCGATGATGTTGCCGGACAAAACGCCGTCAATGCCATAAAGGCCTGCGTAAATGTTGGTAATTTCGGGGTGTTTTTTTGCTTCTTGGAAAACACCACAAGCAGAAGAGTTGATTACAGCCGTGGGGCCACCGCTTTGTGCAAAAAGTAATGCTCCTTTCATATTAAAAATCTCCTTAGTGATTATTATTTTCAATTTTGCGTGATTTAATAAAAAACCACACACTACTTATGATAGCATATTTTCAAATTTGTTACAATGTATTACGACAAATTTTCCATTAAAATCCAAAAAATAGACAAAAGAAGTGCAAATGGTGGCAAAAAAGGGATAAGCAAATTTAATTGAGCAAAAAAGTTGCCCAGCCAACACAAATAAGTTAGTTTTTTTTGAAAAAACATTTGACATACACCAATCAAAATGCTATTATATTTGAGCATCAGCAAGATGTTTTGGGGGTATAGCTCAGCTGGAAGAGCGCGTGCTTTGCAAGCATGAGGTCAGCGGTTCGAGCCCGCTTATCTCCACCATTCCCCTTACGCCATCTTGGCGTAAGGGCAACTTAATATAGAAGTGTAGCTCAGTAGGTTAGAGCACCACCCTGATAAGGTGGGGGTCGGTGGTTCGAGTCCACTCACTTCTACCAAAAAAGCCCAACATTTGGTTGGGCTTTTTTCTTGCCCGAAAAATTTTGCGTGAGAACTTGTTCTCAAAAGCAAAATTTTTTTTGGGTAAGGAAAAGAAGAAGGTGCAACGTTTCTTTGTTGCGCCTTCTTCTTTTGTTAGAAGTGAGTGAACTCGAATCAGTTTTCGGTAAGACCCCGTATTTATGTCGGTTTTCAACCGACATAAGTGGGGGTAAATTTTTACCCTTTGCGCAAACTTGTTCGCAAGCAAAGGGTTGCCTATAAAAAAAGAGAGGCCACGCTAAGTGGCATCGGAGTTTTTTTGTTAGAAGTGAGTGAACTCGAAGCAGTTTTCGGTAAGACCCCGTATTTATGTCGGTTTTCAACCGACATAAGTGGGGTTAAATTTTTACCCTTTGCGCAGACTTGTTCTCAAAAGCAAAATTTTTTTTGGGTAAGGAAAAGAAGAAGGTGCAACGTTTCTTTGTTGCGCCTTCTTCTTTTGGTAGAAGTGAGTGAACTCGAAGCAGTTTTCGGTAAGACCCCGTATTTATGTCGGTTTTCACCGACATAAGGTGGCAAACATAGTTTGGTGCTTTTTGCAATCCCTTAGTCCAAACTTATTCGTAAACAAAAGCTTGGTTAGAGGACTAACTCTATAAGCACTAATCAAAAGCAAAAGGTAAAAACAAACCTTATGTATTCTTTTTTTTATATATCTTGCAATAACTTTCTTGCTGTGCTAAAATATAAAAAAGGAGAAAAGCATTGGTTACCACCTATTCCAACGGACAAATTTTTGCAAGAGAAAATCCCCACGTCACAGGCGTGGTACTTGCTTGTGCAAAAATGGTGCATACCTTTGATAGAAAGGACTACGTTTTGTCTTTTGACCATCAATTGTACGCCGTTTCCAAGGATGGTGCTCTTGTTTTGGAAGGCAATTTGGATTTTGTTGACCAATTGGCGCAAAGTTTGGTGGACTTCAACTTGACCTTTTCCACCCTTTATGCAAAAGATGACTTGGCAACGACATTTTTGAAACAATACCAAACGTTGATGGGTGGCAGTTTTTACCAAAAAGACGGCTCGTGGAACTACAAAGGAGGCTCAATCAAAGTTTTGCAACTTGCAGGTGGCTGTTTTTGGTGTTCTGCCCATCCCTATTACCAACAAGAAGGCGTTTTGAAGGTTATCAGTGGCTATTCGGGTGGACGTGTTGCCAATCCCACCTATCAACAAGTCAAAAGTGGTGTCACAGGGCACAAAGAAACCATTTTGATTGTCTATGACAGCAACGTCACCCATTGGCAAACCCTTTTGGACGTGTGCTTCAACACCATCAATCCTTTTGAGGCAGACGGCCAATTCATTGACAAAGGGGAAAATTACACCTTGGCAATTTTCAGTGACGATCAAGACGTTTTGAACTATGCAAAGTCGGTAATTTCTCATGCAGAAAAAAGAACGGGTAAAAAGTGCTACGTTTCCTTGTTGCCCTCAATGGTGTTTTACAAGGCAGAAGAAGAACATCAAGACTATTCTTTGAAAAACCAACAAGCAATGCAAAAGGAATTGGTTGACTCTGGTCGTGCAGACAAATTGTTTGATTTTTCCTTCAACGTTGTTCCCAACAACAATTTGACAACTACGTTGTTTGGCAAAAAACTTGTTTTACACAACCTCCGTCAATACAATGGCCCCGTCACAATGCAGTTGTTGCCCTTTGGTGGAATACAAACGGTGTTTGGTGGCAATTTGGTAATAAATTGCAAAAATGGATTTTTTACTTGTGACAACGTCACTTATGACCAACAGCAGTACGCCACCAAAGATTTTGTCAAACTTTTTGACAATTTGGTAAATCTGGTTTTGCCCAACTGACGTCGTAAAATATATAATGTATAATATATTATATAT
>JAFQWS010000029.1 GCA_017407305.1 Clostridia bacterium | reverse complement strand
GTAAACGGGTCAAGCTGACAAAGGAAAATAGATACCTTGCCATTTTCGTCTAAGCCGTTTGACACAAAGTAGCATGTCCCGTCGTCATCCCAAAACAGCGACGGGTCAATTCCGCCCTGGTCAACGTAGGCAGGCTCACTCCACTCCCCGTAAATATCATTTGTATGTACAATGAAATTGCCACCGTTTGAAACATTGGTGGTAGTCATAAAAAAGATGCCGTCGCGGTATCTGATAGTAGGCGCATAAATGCCACCCGACACCTGTGCCCCCTCAAGCGGAAGCTGTGAATCAGAGGTAAGGCAATAGTTAATCAGCTCCCAATTTACAAGGTTTTTGCTATGATAAATAGGAACTCCGGGAAAATATTCAAACGTAGAGGTAACAAGGTAAAAGTCCTCACCCACACGGCATATACTCGGGTCAGGATTAAACCCAGGGATTATGGGATTTTTATATTTCATATTTTACACCACCTTTTGTTATATTGTATCACATATCAAAGCCGTTTTCAATTATGTGTTTTTACAAAATCAATTAAAATAAAAATGGCAAGCAACGGTTTTTGCAAGCCCGCTTTGTCGCTTTCTTTGGCTCGGGCATACAAGCCCTAGCTTACTTGACATAATTACTCCCTTAATTTGATATTTAATCAGCTTCTTTTCGCCTTCAGATATATGCTATCCTCTTTTGTAATCTTGCGAATAACCCTCTACAAGGATTTCCACAAGCTAAAACACCGGCAGGAATGTCCTTTGTAACAACGCTTCCCGCCCCAATCAGTGAGTGTATCCCCGTAGCTAATGCTTTCTTTCGTAGCTTCTTAAAATATCCTTATAAATATATTTTACACCGAGCATACCGTAAAAGCAATACTAATTTCTCTCGTTTTTGCGCAAAAAGCGCAATCAAAAACAGGGGCTGCTTAAAACAGCAGCCCCTGTTACTTGAAATTATTTGATTGTTAATTTTTACTGTGCGCCCTCTGCCTTTTTAATTTCTACAACGTCGTTATAGGAAACGCCCACAAGCTCTGTCTTGGTTTGACCGCCGTCAAGATAGTACATTGTATTATCAATAATCATATAAGCGCAGAACACAAATTTTGTATCCTTGTAAGACTCTGCAATTCCGGCAATCTTAATATCGAAATAATCGTGAACTTTATTTGTAAAATCCATTGAAATTACCTTTTCGTCATTAATTGCAGGCTTAATAGCTACCGGTTGCCCGTTTTCGTCTACTGCCTTATTCCCTGCCGCAATAAAGCCGAAGCTAACGGTTATAGCCTTTTCAGCCTCATAGTCAGCAATTGCCTCTTTATTGATATAGTAGCCCTGTACTACCGAGAATGTACCGTTCGCATTAGCATACTCGGAATATGAATAGCCCTTGCTTACAAAGAGTGCGTCAACCTTTTCTTCACCGTTTACATCGTCGCATCTTTCACATTTATACTGCTTGCAGCCCTGTGCCATATAGTTTTCATAAACTATACCAAGGTAGATTGCGTGGCTATGGCCAAGAGCTTCACCCTCAGTCTGTGGCTCACCCATTATAGCACCGCAGAAGCAGTAGCTTGCTACCATTTTTGGCATTGTGCAGGTTGCATCTGTTGCTTCGGTCTTTTCCGCAAAGTGATAAACCTCATCACTCCAAGAAACTGAGCCATAGTTAAGTGTGCACTTTCTGCCTACTGAACACAAGTACAGTGCTGTACCGTTATACTGCTTGTTACCTGTTGCCACAGTTGTTAATGTAGCCTCGGTTGTATTTGGCATAATTATGTCAACTTTTCTGCCTATTCCCTCGGTATGCTTGAAGGACGTCATCTTACCAAGGAAAACCACTGTCATAGTTTCATTGCTTGTACCCAAGCCGGTAATTGATGTTTCGTTAAACACGGTAACATTTTCGCCAACCACCAAAACCTCGTTAATATTGTTGCAGCCTCTGAAGCACTGGGCAAGGCTTGTAAGAGCCTCGGGGAAATAGTAAACTCTTTCCTTTACAGGCTTATTCTGCTCATATTTTGTAGCATCAAATACACCATTTGTCAAGAAGCTTTCAATTGAATAATCCACTGTTACAAAATAAAGGGATTTACAATCATAGAATGCGCCCTTTTGCCACTCTGTATTTGTGCTGAAGCTTGTAACACTCTTTGGTAAATACAAGAATCCAAGAGAGGTACAGCCAGCAAACATTTGCTTTTCAATGATTTCAATATTGTCGTTTAGTTCAACCACCTTTAAGCTGGTACAGCCTGCTAAAAAGCATACAGGGTATTGCTTTACAGTACACATAGAAAGGTCTGCATACTCAAGCTTAGTGCAGTTCATAAATGTGTTCCAGTTGTTTGATTCGTATTTAAACTCCTCGGACAAGGAAAGGGATTTAACACCTGAGTTAAGAAATGCTTGTTGTCCTATGCTTACAACATTTGGAAGGTTTAAGTTGAAGTAACAGCCCTCATTTTTACTTGTATTTTGGAATGCTATTGAGCCAATAGTTGTTACATTTTCAAATGCAAAATCACCTACAAGGTTAACACAACCGTCAAAGCCCCTGTGGTTTATTGCTGTAATATTACCAATGTTCTCAAATTCAACAGTCTTAAGGTTAGTACAGCCCATAAAGTTTGCAGTTGCAATAGCGGTAATTCTTGAAGGAATAGTAACGCTTGTTAAGGATGTACAGCCTGCCAAGGCACGCTCGCCCATGCTTGTCAAATGAGAAGGCAAATCAATGCTTGTAAGTGATGTACAGTTTTCAAATCCGTTACTTCCAATATAGCCGTTAATTTCTGTGCTATCATTACTATCCCATACAACTGTGGTAAGTGATTTCAAGTTAGTAAATGCACCTGCGTGAACACCGAAAAGGCTTGATTTAAAATGAACATACTTTAAATTTGTCATTAAATTTGTGTGTGAATAGTTTTTTGACACTGCTGTAAATACGTCAGGTAGCTCCAAGCGAATAATGCAGGATTCATCATAGACTAAGCCTGTTGCACCGTTAATAGCGGTAACATTAAATAGTGGCTGATAGCCATTCTTTCCATCATCTCTTGCGCCAAAGAAATAATACATAGGATAGGTAAGGTATGTTTCTGTGCCCGGTACCTTAACAACTACCCTTGCAGTATCACCGTCAGAATAACCAAAGTCGTTAAGTGCGTTGATTGCGTCGTTGTCTGTAATAATGCTTACATCTCCAAATTCGTCAGTGCTTGATGGCTCAGCTGCGCTTACGCAAATAGCAAGCAAGCAACAAAGCATTAAAGCAAGAACAAGGACTAATGCTTTCTTTTTCATAAAAATTCTCCTTATGTAAAATATCATTCAATTTATTATAACATACAGCCTTGCAAAATTCAATATAAAAAGGCCATTTGACAAATGGGTGCGATAATCCCTTTATCAAATGGCTGATTTAATTATTTTCTTGATGCCCCTGTTCTGATTGCTGCATCATATACTGCGCTCGCTACTGCTTTTCCTACTCGCTCGTCAAAGGCTTTTGGAATTATATATTCTGCGCAAAGCTCGCTATCACTTACAAGAGATGCTATGGCATAGGCTGCCGCCTTTTTCATTTCCTCGTTTATCTCTCTTGCTCTTGCATCAAGTGCGCCGCGGAATATACCGGGGAATGCAAGCACATTGTTTATTTGATTATTAAAATCGCTTCTGCCTGTGCCAACAACCGTGGCTCCTGCGGAAATAGCAAGCTCGGGGGAGATTTCAGGCACGGGGTTTGCCATTGGAAAGACAACTGCGCCCTTTGCCATTGATTTTATCATTTCCTCACTCACAATATTCGGTGCGGAAACGCCGATAAACACATCCGCCCCCTTCATAGCCTCTGCCAATGAGCCATCTAATTTTTCTTTATTTGTAAGCTCTGCAAGCTCGCTTTGAGGTATGGTCATTCCCGCCTTGCCAACAAAGAGAGTCCCTGCCTTATCGCAAACAACCAGGTTTTCTGCCCCCATTCCTAAAAGGAACTTGGCAATAGCTATACCTGCGCTTCCTGCACCGTTAATAACTATATGCGCACTGGAAAGCTCCTTATTTACTACCTTAAGCGCGTTAATAAGTGCAGCGCCTAAAACAATAGCTGTTCCGTGTTGGTCATCGTGAAAAACAGGAATATCGCATATTTCCTTAAGGCGCCTTTCAACCTCAAAGCAACGCGGGGCTGAAATGTCCTCAAGATTTATTCCGCCAAAGCTTCCCGAAATAAGATAAATATTCCGTACAAGCTCGTCAACATCCTTGGTTTTTATGCAAAGAGGAATGGCATCAACATTGCCAAACGCTTTGAAAAGCAATGCCTTACCCTCCATAACGGGCATTCCTGCAACGGGACCTATATCTCCAAGGCCCAACACCGCCGTTCCATCAGTGACAACTGCCACAGTGTTCCATCTGCGAGTCAGCTCAAAGGACTTGCTCTCGTCCTTTTGTATTTCAAGACATGGGGTGGCAACACCCGGTGTATATGCAAGGGATAAATCCTCTTTAGTCTTTACCTCTACCCTTGCACTTACCTCTATTTTGCCCTTCCACTCATAATGTTTTTTAAGAGATTCTTCTGCGTAATTCATAGTCCTACTCCTTCCGACTTAAATTATACAATAAAACTAACTATATTTCAATTAAAATATTCGGATATTTTTTGAAAAATCAAAATTGTATCCTCTGCCAACTGCGTTTTGTCAATCCAAAAATAAAAGGGCAAACTTAACTTCACCGGGAGCCCCTGCGAGCAACATCATTATGCGTAGCACAACTTCACTTTCGCGACAGCGAAAACTTCACTAACAGAAAAAAGCAAACACATAAGGTTTTTGCGCCTTGCGTGTTTGCTCTTTCTGCTTGTGATAATGGTTTGGGCTTAGATTTGACCAGTCAAATGCGATGCTCGCATTTAGCGGTGTTTTACAAATTCTCCGCTAAGGACATCACCCTTTACCGAGGGTGTTTGTTTTATTTCAACTATTTCAAATATTGAATTGTGGCCTTTTGTTTTTTGCAAGATGCAGACCAAGGATAAAAACTATCACACATACAGCCGTGCCGGTGGCAACGTTCATAATTTGTATTTCTATCTCGGTCATTCCTTCAAAAGAAACAAGCATTGAACGTTGCAGTGCAAACAATGAAACGCAAGCCTCCGACAAAGAGATGTTTCTTAAAGCAAAGAGTTTTGCCGACAAACTTTTTTGAGATTTAATCAAGTTAATTATGGCAAGGGTTATTTTGGTAAAAGAGAAAGTCGCCATTGCAATCATGACAATCTTATGCAAGACAAAACCTCTGTCACGCACTACGGCAAGAATTACCATGCCGACAAGAGGTAGGACAAGCACCATCAGCATCACGCCGGAAAATTTTGTTGCAAAGTCGTTTTGTTTTTTTGTTCGAAGCACAACAAATCGAACAAGACTTAAAAGTGCATAATAAAGGCCTGTTGTGAACAGCCACCACGAATAGGTTGTTATGCCAAAAACTATATGAAATACACTAAAAACAGCATTAAACAGCAGGCTGAGAAGGGCAAGCTTCAGAGTTTTATCCATTTATATTTCGCACTCCCAAAACGCAATCGTTTATGATTTTTATAACAAAATTGATATCGTCCTTGCAATCCCTTTCAAGCCACTCCATTACGATGGCAAAGACGCCCGTCAAATAGAATTTGATTGTGTAAGGACGTTCTTTTTCGCTCACGTTGAATCGCACAAGGATGGGTTCAAAAATGTGTTTGAATAATTTGTCGTACACTTCATCCATATTCATTGCGTGGTAATGCTTGATTGCCAGTTTGAAAATTCGTCGGTTTTCTTTTATGAAAGTAAGGTATGGAGCAAGATATTCTTGTGTTACGAATATCAAATCGGATTTCTTTCCTTTTTCCAATCGCCAAGATAATTCTTTTCCATCAATAGAATAATAAGAAAAGTGCTTATCAAGAATATACTGCGTCGTTTCTTCCAATAAATCAGCAGTGTTTTCGTAATGAAGATAAAAGGTGGAACGGTTTACCCCTGCCACCTCGCATATCTCTTTTATTGTGATGTAAGCAAAATCTTTCTTTTCAAGAAGCGACAAGAGGGCTTCGTCCATTTTGATTGCCGTATTGAAATATTTGCTTTCGTTTTTATTCATATTAGGAGTGCCCTCCTCTTAGTTATTTGCCTTCGCTGATTTCACGAGCAAGTTCGACAATTTCGTAGGCATACTTGTTTTTACCTTTTTCAAGCATTTTCTTATAAATGGGATAGTTAATTCCACAGCAAGTAAAACCAACAACACCCACTGCAATACCGACAATCATCAAAGGAAGGGTACCGCCGATAACTTGCATGGCAAGGCACATTCCTGTACCTGCTACAAGTGCGGAAATAATACCGAAAGTGTAGGCAAAAATGTTTGCTGGACGTTTTGCTTTTGCATCAAGCTTTTTAAGTGCAACGATTTTGGAATGTTCTTTGGGAGCATATTCCTTTGCGATAGATTCTGCAATAATTTTATCTGTATTCATTTTTTTGTTTCTCCTTTTTTTTGATGTCTTTATTGTATCAATGGAAAAAGAAAAACGGAACAACATCTTTTTAGGTTTGTGTTGATTTAAAAAAGCAAATACATTTCTTTAAACAGGCGCGTTGGGAAAACCACTTAAAGGGTGTTTTATTTTGATATTGCAAAGTAAATTTCTTTCAATTGGGCTTTGTCCATTAATTTGGGAACGGGATACAAAGGATTTGCTTCTTTGTCTGCCAAGGAGGCAAGGTGATCAACGTCTTTGGCGTTGATGCAGTCCAATTTGTCAGCAATGCCCATTTGCTCGTTCATTTGCTTTATTGCGTCAATAAACGCTTTTGCTCGTTCTTGCTCGCTTCCGTCTTGTTTGACGTTGCAAACCGTTGCAAGGTATGCAAGTTTTTTGGTGACGGAGTTTCCGTATGAGAGCAAAACGTGTGGCAAAATGACGGCGTTGGCAAGTCCGTGAGGGACGTTGTACCATCCACCCAAACTGTGAGCAACAGCGTGCACGTATCCAACGTATGCTCTTGTAAAGGCCAATCCTGCAAGATAACTTGCCTTTTGCATATTAGCACGAGCAAGGTGGTCGTTGGTTTTGTAAGAGGGAAGAATATTGTCAAAAATCAACTTTATTGCTTCAACTGCCCAAGAGGCAGTTTTTTTTGTGTTGCTTTTGCCAACGTAGGCTTCCACAGCGTGAGTTAAGGCATCCATACCCGTAGTTGCGACCAAGTGACGGGGCAAGTCTTTTGTAAAACTTGCCTCGAGGACAGCGTATTGTGGAATAAGGTGCAAATCGCTTATGGCATACTTTTGGTGAGTGTCTTGGTTTGTCAAAACGGTCACGGCAGTGCACTCGCTTCCAGTTCCTGCAGTGGTGGGAATTGCCACCAAAGTGGGCAGTTTTTTGCCTACTTTCAAAATGCCTTTGAACTTTTCCAAACTTTTATTGGGGTGAACTGCCAAAATTCCCACACCTTTTGCGCAGTCTATGGAAGAACCACCACCAAGCGCAACGATTGTGTTGCAATTGTTTTGTGTGTAAAGGTCAAAAGCGTCTTTTACACATTGCAAGGTGGGGTTTGGCACCGTTTTGTCAAAGACGACGTGAAAAACGTCTTTGCTTTTTAGGGCGTTGCACAACTTTTCAACAAGGCCAACTTTAATCAGTCCTTGGTCGCAAACAACCAAAACTTTGCAATTTTTGTTTTTCAACGTTTGACATAGTTGCAAAAGAGCATCTTGGCCTTCAAAGACAATGGGCTCTCTCCAACCAAGCAAGGGGCTGGCAATTTTCAAAACAAATTGATAGGTTCTGCACCAAATTTTTCTAAATACGTTCATAAAAATTCTCCTAGCAAGATTATATACCAAAAGTCTGATTTTGAAAAGGCAATATCACATGTTGCAATTTGGCCTTTATTGTGTTACAATTTTTACACAAGGAGAAATTTTTATGCGTATACAATATTTGGGACACTCTGCATTTAGATTGTTGTCCGATGGATTTTCTCACAGCATTATTTGTGACCCTTACGACGAAAGTTTGGTGGGAGAAAAGATGCCCTGCCTTTCTGCCGATTTGATTACCCTTTCTCACCAACACGCCGACCACAACTACGTTGACGGTGTTTTGGGAGATGCTCCCATTGCCGATTGCGTTGGCGAAGGCGCTTTTGACGACATTTCCGTTTGTGCTTTTGAAACAAATCACGATTCGGTCAATGGCAAAAAACGTGGCAAAAATTTGGTTTTCGTTTTCAATATTGACGGAATAAAGGTGGCGCACCTTGGTGACCTTGGCGAAGTCAAGCAAGAAATTGTGGAAAAGTTGCAAGGTGTGGACGTTTTGCTTATTCCCGTTGGCGGAAACTATACCATTGACGCATTTCAAGCAAAGTGGTATTGTGACCAAATTCAACCAAGAATTGTCATCCCTATGCACTTCAAGCGGGGCGATGTCACCATTGATATTGCTCCCGTGGAAGATTTTTGCGACTTGTTCCCTCCTTCTTTGGTGGAAAACGTGGGGGAAACGTTGCATTTGGACTTTTTTGACGAGGACGACTATATGAAGGTTGTCGTCATGGAGAAAATGGAGGACTGACGAAAAATGAGCCTAAAAGCAGTCTTGTTTGATTTGGACGGCACGTTGTTGCCAATGGATCAAGACGTTTTTGTAAAAACTTATTTTGGATATATCGCCAAGGACCTTGCTCAATATGGTTATCAACCCAACCAGTTGATTGATGCAATTTGGCAAGGCACAATTGAAATGATAAAAAACAAAGGCGAAAAATCCAACGAAGCAGTATTTTGGGATAAGTTTGCACAAATTTTTGGCGAAGAAGCCAAAAAGGACCAACCCAAATTTGCCAAGTTTTACGTTGAACATTTTGACAAAGTTCAAAAATCTTGTGGATTTAATGAAAAGTCAAAGATTGTCATTGACCAACTGAAACAAAGAGGATTGCGTTTGGCGTTGGCAACCAATCCCATTTTCCCTTCCATCGCCACAGAAAAGAGAATTGCTTGGGCAGGATTGAAAGAGGAAGACTTTGAACTTTTTACCACGTATGAAAACTGCCGTTATTCCAAACCCAATTTGAAATATTACCAAGACGTTTTGGACAAAATGGGCATTTCCGCTCAAGACTGTTTGATGGTGGGCAACGACGTTGACGACGACATGGTGGCGCAAAAGTTGGGTATGAAGGTCTTTTTGGTTGTCGATTGCCTAATAAACAAATCCAACCAAGATTTGTCGCAATTCCCCAAGGGCAACTTGGACGATTTGCTTCAATACGTAAAAAATATCTAGTACACAAAGAGCAAGATTGTCAACAATCTTGCTCTTTTTCTTTTTGCAAGCGCGCTAAATTTTTGCAAAGAAAAAACCTAAACTGAAATTCAGTTTAGGTTTTTTTAGTGGTGACTCCGGCGGGAATCGAACCCGCGTTACCGCCGTGAAAGGGCGATGTCTTGACCTCTTGACCACGGAGCCAAAATGGTAGCGGCGGTCGGACTCGAACCAACGACCTGCCGGGTATGAACCGGCCGCTATAACCAACTAAGCTACGCCGCCGCAACGATTTTCGTTAATCGCCTATTGATTTTAACAAAAGCGACAATTATTGTCAACAAAATTACCAATATTTTGATTTTTATTTTTTAACAAATATACGTCATTTTTTTTTGCATTTTATTGACAAAAAAGTGCAAAAGCAAGATAATAAAAAGGTAGTTTATTTGCACCGATCTTGGTGCTTAGGAGGAAGTATGAGCGACTTGATTTTGGTGTTGGACTTTGGCGGTCAATACAAAGAACTCATTGCACGCAGTGTTCGTGAAATGAACGTGTTGTCTTTGGTCAAAAGCGCAAAAACATCATTGGAAGAAATTAAGGCATTAAATCCCAAAGGAATCATCTTGACAGGTGGTCCCAACAGCGTCAATGACGAAAAGAGCCTCAAATGTGATGCAGGCTTGCTGGAATTGGGTTATCCCGTTTTGGGCATTTGCTATGGTATGCAAGCAATCAATCACGCATTGGGTGGCTCGGTGGAACGTTGCCAACGCAGTGAATATGGTCAAGTGGAAGCACAAGTTGACGTCAACTGCCCTTTGTTTGAAGGTTTGGACAAAACACAAAAAGTTTTGCAAAGCCACACCGATCAAATTGCAGAAATTGCAAAAGGATTTAAGGTTTCTGCTACAACTCAAAACTGCCATTGCGCAGGTTTTTACAACCAAGAAAAGAAAATTTATGGTGTCCAATTCCACCCCGAAACGGAACACACCCAAAACGGTAGAGCAATTTTGGAAAACTTCGTTTTGAAAATTTGTGGCGCTTGCCCCAACTATACCATTGAAGACTATATCCAAAACGAAATTGCCAACATTCGCAAACAAGTGGGCAACGACAAAGTTTTGTTGGCCCTTTCCGGTGGTGTAGACTCCTCCGTTTGCGCAGCATTGTTGTCCAAGGCACTTCCCAACCAACTTGTTTGTGTCTTTGTTGACCACGGCTTTATGAGAAAAAATGAAGCGGACCAAGTGGAAGCAGTCTTTTCCAAGATGGATTTGCAATTTGTTCGCGTTGATGCAGAGCAACGTTTCTTGACAAAACTCAAAGGAACAACCGAGCCCGAACGCAAACGCAAACTTATCGGCGAAGAATTTATTCGCGTTTTTGAAGAACAATCTGAAAGATTTTCCGACTGCAAATATTTGGCACAAGGCACAATTTATCCCGACGTAATCGAATCGGGTACAGGCGATTCTGCAACAATCAAAAGTCACCACAACGTTGGCGGTCTTCCCGAAGACATCCGTTTCGTTGGCTTGGTGGAACCCTTGCGTGGATTGTTCAAAGATGAAGTTCGTGCCGTAGGTAGAATTTTGGGTTTGCCCAACTACTTGGTGAATCGTCAACCTTTCCCCGGCCCCGGTTTGGCAGTACGTACAATGGGCGAACTTACCAAAGAAAAACTTGACGTTTTGAGAGACGTTGACTGGATTTTCAGAGAAGAAATTGAAAAGAACAAAATTGACGCACAACAATACTTTGCAGTTTTGACAAGTGACCGCAGTGTTGGTGTAAAAGGAGACGAAAGAACCTACAAACACGTCGTTGCATTGCGCGCAATCAACACAACCAACTTTATGACGGCAGACTTCGTTCGTATTCCCTACGATTTGTTGGCACACATTGCAATTCGTATTTCCAACGAAGTAGAAGGCGTTTCCCGCGTGGTTTACGACATTTCTGGCAAACCTCCGGCAACCATTGAATGGGAATAAAGATTTTCAAGGACAAGCAAATTGCTTGTCCTTTTGTTTAAACTTTTTCTATTTAGTTGAAAAGCAAAAGCGTTTTGTATATAATGGTGACATAAATTAACAAAAGAGAGAAAAATTGTGAAAAAATATAAATGGATTTTATTTGATTTGGATGGAACGTTGACCGAGTCTCACGTGGGTATTGTCAATGCAACAATTTATGCTTTGAAACGTTTTGGCATTGAAGAAACGGACAGGGAAAAATTGTTGAAATTCGTTGGCCCGCCCTTGGAACAATCTTTTGCCGAAACCTATGGATTTTCTCCTAAAAAGGCTTGGGACGCCGTCGGGGTATACAGAGAATATTACCAAACAAAGGGCAAGTACGAAAACAAACCCTATCCAACCATTGACCAAATGCTTGTCGAGTTGAAAAAAGGCGGATTTTCGTTGGCAGTTGCCACGTCTAAGCCGGAAGTTATGGCAGTGGATATTTTGAACAAGTACGACTTGGCACAATACTTTGACGTAATTTGTGGCGCAGCAATGGACGGAAGCAAAAATGCCAAAGCCGACATCATGCAAGAAGCAATGAATTTGTTGGGCGCAACCAAAGAGCAAACGTTGATGGTGGGCGACAGAAAATTTGACGTAGGCGCATCAAAAACGTTGGGAGTGGACAGCATTGGCGTTTTGTATGGATATGGCGACGAACAAGAATTGATCGAACACGGAGCAACATATATTGCAAGTTGCCCTTTGGACGTTTGCAAAATTGCCAATCAAAACTAAATAGTTGTTTCAAAAGCCCTTGCAACAATGCAGGGCTTTTTGTTGTTGAATTATTTTGTAACTTTGTGTATAATTACATCAAGGAATAGTGGTATGCAAATTTCAATCGTAAACGGTGCCGTCTCTTACGACGGAGTACCCATTTTAACTGAAATAAATTTTGATATACACGACAAAGAAAAAATTGCCCTTGTCGGTCGAAATGGTTGTGGCAAGACCACCCTTTTGAAAGTTTTGTGTGGACAAGTGGAAATGGAACAAGGTGTTGGAAGCAGTCCTTTGGGATTTTTTACCAGTGGCAAACCTCGTTTGGGTTATTTGGAACAGGTGACTTTTGCCGAAGAGAAAACCTTGTACGAAGAAGTGTTGTCGGCATATCAAGACATTTTGCAAGTGGAAGCCGATTTGGCTTCGGCTCTTTTGGCAATGCAACAAAATCCCACCGACCAAACGGCAAAAAGGTACACTGATTTGTTGAACACGTACGATTATTTGGGTGGTTATACCTACCAAAAAGAGTGCAAAACTGCAATTGTAAAGTTTGGTTTTGAAGGACAAGAAAACAAACCGCTCAGTCAGTTTTCCGGTGGACAACGTTCTAAAATTGCATTGTTGAAAACCTTGCTTTCTCGCCCCGACGTTTTGTTGTTGGATGAACCTACCAACCACCTAGATATCCAAGCAGTGGAGTGGTTGGAAAACTTTTTGAAAAACTACAAAAAGTCTTTCGTGGTTGTTTCCCACGACCGTATGTTTTTGGATAGAATTGTCAATGTCGTCTATGAAATTGAATATGGCGAAATGACCAGATATTCTGGAAACTACACCCACTTTTTGAGCCTCAAACAAATGGCGTTTGAAAAGGCAAAAAAGGATGCAGAGCAAAAAGCAAAAGAAATTGCACGATTGGAAAAGATTGTGGAAAAGTTCAGATACAAAGCAACCAAAGCGCAAATGGCTCAGGCAAAACTTTCCCAAATAAAAAGATTGGGCGCAGTAATCATGCCCAACCGATTTGACAACGACACCTTTAAGGCAAACTTCCAACCTTCTGTCGCAACGGTAAACAAGACGTTGGTGTGCACCAAGTTGCAGGTTGGTTACCAAAAACCCCTTGCTACGGCAGATTTTACTTTGTTCTATGGCGACAAGTTGGGCGTTATCGGTGCAAACGGATGTGGCAAATCTACCTTAGTAAAAACCTTGATACAAAAAATTCCCGCATTGAGTGGGAGTTTCAATTTTGGCTTGCATACCAACTTGGGCTACTTCGACCAAGACGAAGCACACGCGACAAGTTCGCAAACTTTGTTTGACAATTTCCACGACGAATTTCCTCGCTTGACCGACTTGCAAGTAAGGACTGCTTTGGGAGCTTTTTTGTTTGAACAAGAAGACGTTTTCAAAAGGGTATCCGACCTTTCAGGTGGCGAAAAGGTGCGTTTTGCTTTGTGCAAAATGTTCAAACGCAATCCCAACGTTTTGGTGTTGGACGAGCCGACCAACCATATGGATATCGTGGGCAAGGAAACGTTTGAAAGTATGCTTAGCCAATACAAAGGGACGTTGATTGTCGTTTCTCACGATAGGTATCTCATAAACAAAGTTTGCAACAAACTTTTCGTATTCCCTCAAGATGGTGACGCTTTCTTTTTTGAGGGCAACTACGCTTCCTATGAAGAACTTGCAAACAAGCCCAAGCAAGAGAGTATTCAAAAGGTCAAAATTAAAAAGCCTTCTTTGTGCGACCAAAAGAAACAACAAGAAAAGTTGCAAAAGAAGATGGCCGAAACGGAAAAGGCGATCACAACTTGTGAAAGCCAATTGGAAGAAGTGCAAAATCAGATGTGCCTGACGGAAGTTTTGGCGGACTTTACCTTGCTTCAACCCTTGCAACAAAAACAAGAACAACTTCAAAAGGACCTTTCCAACCTTTTGGAACAATGGGAAACGTTGGCAAGCCAAATGGAATAAATTTTTACAAATAAAAAAAGCAATCTCTTTTCGAGATTGCTTTTTATGGTGGGACCAACAGGGCTCGAACCTGTGACCCCATGCTTGTAAGGCATGTGCTCTCCCAGCTGAGCTATGGTCCCAAGGGGAAACATGCACGTTGTCGTGCAATGCTCAAACATTGTAACACACCAACAAAAATTTTTCAAGCGTTTTTAGGCTTGCAAGACAGCATTTTTGACATATTGTTGACATTTTGCATACTCTAAAACAAGTTGGAGCATAAAAATGTCACAAATCAAACCCTTGAAAGTCGACTTGCCCTATCCCGATCTTGAATGTATAGAGAAGGACTTGTATACAGGGCGAGTGTTGTCTTTTGCCTATGCCACCCAAGAAAGTGAATTGGGGGCAATTTTGCAATATACATATCACTCCTTTTGCTTTTCTTTGTTTGACAAAAGTTGCCAAGAGTTGCTTGAAAGCATTGCAATGGTGGAAATGGAGCATCTCAATCTTTTGGGCAGAGCATTGGCAAAGTTGGGCATCAACCCTCTTTTTGCCCATCAACCACCTTTGAAACAAAATTTCTTTAACACGGGAACGCTTGCTTACGTTACAGAAAAAAGTAAAATGCTCAAAGCCAATTTGGAAGGTGAACTCAACGCAATTGCAGGGTACAAAAAAATCATTTCGCTTATTACCAACAAGAAAATAATAGAGTTGGTAAATCGTATAATTATGGATGAAGAACTGCACGTAAAGGCGTTGCAAGAGGCACTTGGCACAAAAAAGAGTCAACAAGAATAATATATAACAAAAAGACCACACCAAAGTCTTTTACAAAAGAAAAATACGACAAATACAACCGACAAAGATTTTTGCCCCGAAATTTTCGGGGCAATTTTTGTCTTGCAAAGATTAATTTTGTGTGCTAGAATATTGCTGACAAAAGGAGGCAATTATGGCACTCATCAACAAAGAATTTGAACAAATTTATAAAACACACGTTGCGCCTCGCGACGTCAACGGCGAGTTGTGGAACTACTTGGTAAAATCCGACTTTTTCGTTGCCCCTGCATCGGCACGATTTCATCTCAAATACGCCGGTGGTCTTGCAGAGCACAGCGTAAACGTTTACAAAAGACTTAAAAAATTGCTTGCTCTTGACCAAGTGACGCAATATGGAGAAGATTCCATTGCCATTGTTGCACTTTTGCACGATTTGTGCAAAGTAAACTATTACAAATTGTCCAAACGCAACGTAAAAGAAAACGGCATGTGGAAAGAAGTGGACTACTACACGGTGGAAGAACGTTTGCCCTATGGTCACGGAGAAAAATCCGTGTTTATAATCATGAACTACGTCAAACTTTCCAAAGACGAAGCATTGGCAATCAACTGGCACATGGGTGGTTGGGATTCTCGCGTCAAAGGTGGCGACTATTCCATCAGCGATGCCTATCGTCAATGCCCCTTGGCAGTATATTTGCACCTTGCCGACATCCAAGCAACCTATATCGACGAAAATCATGGAGAAGAGTAATGAAACAAGAAGTATTGCAAAGATTTTTATCATACGTAACCATTGATACGCAATCCAATCCCTATTCGGAAACGTTGCCCAGCACACAAAAACAAAACGACCTTGCCGATTTGTTGTACAAAGAACTTGTGGAAATGGGCGCATCAAACGTTAGAAAAAGCAAAAACTGCTACGTCTATGCAGAAATTCCTGCAACAAGTACGGGCAAATACACGTTGGGCTTTATTGCTCACATGGACACAGCTCCCGACGCTCCCGGCGACTTGAAAATCCCCACCGTTATTGAAAAATATGACGGCAAAGATATTGAATTGTCAAAAGAAACAGTTTTGACAACCAAAGAATTTCCTAACCTTTTGGAACACGTAGGCAAAACGGTCGTTTGTGCAGACGGCAGATGTTTGCTTGGTGGCGACGACAAGGCAGGTGTGGCAATCATCATGACTTTGGCACAACATTTGTTGAACCATCCGGAAATTCCTCACGGAAAAATTACGATTTCATTTACGCCCGACGAAGAAGTGGGCCGTGGTGTGGAAGGATTTGAAGTGGAAGCCTTCAACACGGACGGAGCATACACCATCGACGGTGGTGGCATTGGCGAGTTGGAATATGAAAACTTCAATGCAGCAGGTGTAAAAATAGTTGTAAACGGAAAGAGCATTCATCCCGGATACGCAAAAGATTTGATGATCAACGCATTGTCCGTTGCAGTGGAACTGGACAACCTTTTGCCCTGTTTTGAACGTCCTCAACATACGGAAGGTTATCAAGGTTTTTTCCATTTGACACATTTGGACGGCAACGTCGAAAAAGCCAACGTGGAATACATAATTCGTGATCACGACAAACAAAAGTTTGAAGATAGAAAAGTTTTGATGCAACAAGCAGTGGATTCCCTCAACCAAAAGTATGGTCAAGGCACGGTAGAGTTGTATATGAAAGATAGCTACTTCAACATGAAAGAAATCATTTTGCAACACTTCCATTTGGTGGAAAATGCAAAAAAAGCCTTTTTAAGTCAAGGTATCACGCCTCAAATCAATCCTATTCGTGGTGGTACGGACGGAGCAACCCTTTCTTTCAAAGGTTTACCTTGTCCCAATCTTTCGGGATGTTACTACAACGCACACGGCAGATATGAATACGCCGTAGTCGATGATATGGCAAACATGGTCAAGGTTTGCATTGAATTGGCAAAACTTTACAACATTTAATGTAAATATATACAAACAACCACCAACAGCACAAAGCATGCTGTTGGTGGTTTTTTTTGTGAATAAAACTTTTTCAAAGGGGTACACTTGCTTAAGGAGGTATATATATGAATCCATTTTTACATCTAAATGAAAACGTAAAACACAATTGGTTTTCTCTCAAAGAATTGGCATGCAAGCCCTACAACAAGTTTGACGCACACCCCTACACGAAGATCCGTGTTATTTTGGCGAACGGCGCCGAGTTTGAAGCAGTTTGGTTCTTGCATCAATTTCATCGTCATTGTGCCGACAACGATTTAAGACGTGAACTCGCCTACATTCGCCGAGAAGAACAGCAACAACAAAAGCGATTGGCATCACTCAAACCTATCAACGAAAGCATTTTGGAGCATACCATTGGTTATGAACAACTTGCAGTTGAATTGACAGCTCTTTTTGCCAAGCGCGAATCTGATCCTTACGTCAAAAAGGCGTTGGACTTTGCCCTTTTGGAAGATTTTGACCACCTTTACAGATATGCCGACTTGTTGGATATGCAAAAGGAAGTCAAGGCGGAAAACCTTGTGGGCAAACTTACCGAAATTATGCCGGGCAGACCTACCGTTGCCGAGCATCGTTGCCCTTGTGACGACATCAAGCGTTGGACCAACTTCAACAAGGCAGATTTGCTTACCAAATTGCAAGTGTGCATAATCACCGCCGCCGAACAACAAACCATGAACTACTACATGAACCAAGCAAATTTCTACACCGACAAATTGGGTAGAGAGTTGTATTCGGAAATTGCTCAAATTGAAGAACAACACGTTTCTTTATATGGTGGTCTTATGGACGTCAACACAAGTTGGTTGGAGTGTTTGGTAATGCACGAATACACCGAGTGTTATTTGTATTGGTCACTTGCCAACGACGAAACAGACCCTTACATCAAAAAGGTCTTTCAATCTCACTTTGATATGGAATTGTCTCACCTTGCTCGTGCATCCAGATTGTTGGAAAAATATGGCAAGAAAGATTGGCATCAAGTTGTTGGTGACGGCGACTTCCCCGAACCCATCAAATTTGGAGACAGCGTCGATTACGTTCGTGACGTAATTGCCAACCAAGTGACGTTGACGGGCAAGGGAGAAGAATACGTTGACGTTTCTCAATTGGAAAGTGACGATTGCTTCTTCCAATATCAAGACCAAGTGGTGGAACCCGTCAAAGACGTGGCAAGTCACTGCGTCATTGCAAAGCACATTGCCGATTGCGACACCGACTATCGCTATCAAACAAAAGAACACCCCATCGAAAGTTTGCGTGATCAAACGCGTGACAACACCGAATTGGCAAGAAAATAGTATTTTAAGGCACAACGTTTGTTGTGCCTTTTGCATTGCAAAGTTTTTCAAGTTGTGTTAAACTTTTAGTATGTTAAAAGAGCAATTACAAAAAAACAATTTCACTTTCAAAAAGTCGTTGGGACAAAATTTTTTGTCTGACGACAATCTTTTGTGTGCAATCGTTGCTGATGCAGGCATTGACCAAGACAGCATTGTGTTGGAAATTGGCGCAGGCGCAGGAACTTTGACAAGAAGAATTGCCCAAGTTGCCAAAAAAGTTTTTTCTGTGGAAATTGACCAACGTCTGCAACCCGTGTTGCAACAAGTGTCCGACGATTGTGGCAACGTTGAGTTTATTTTTGGCGACGTTATGAAAAACTTTGACCAAGTTGTGTCAAAAATTGGTCAACCTTTTTACGTTGTTGCAAATATTCCCTACTACCTTACCACCGAACTTGCTTTGATGGTGGCAAAATGTCCTTTGTGCAAGTCGGCAACACTTACAATTCAAAAGGAAGTTGCCTATCGTTTGGCGTCCAAAGTGGGCGACAAAGACTATGGCTCGGTGTCGGTCGTTTTGCAATCGGTGGCGAAAGTGAAAGTTACGCGTGTTGTGGACAGAAAGATGTTTATGCCCCAACCCGACGTGGACAGCGCAGTTATTCGCATGGACTTTGACCGTCAAGCCGAAGGCATTGAAGATTTCGAGTTGTTTATGAAGGTAGTAAAAAATTGTTTTGCAATGAGAAGAAAAACACTCAACAACAACCTTAAAAACGCCTTTCAATTGGATTGTACGGTGGAACAATTGCTCCAACCTTTGGGCATTTTGCCTTCTTGCCGTGCAGAAACGTTGTCGGTGCAAGATTTTGTTGCATTGACAAAGCAAATTGAACTTCACAAATTAAAAAAATAAAATAATTTTTTGTGGTCAAGCACTTCGACAGGTAAACAGGCATAGTTTACTATTGATTGTCGGAGTGTTTTTTTTGTTTCGTTATGAAGATTTGTTGGAAGAAGTTGCCGAGTTTTCTCGCCGTGGGGTAGAAACAGGGGAGATTGGAAAAAGCGTGTTGGGAAGAAGTATTCCTTACGTATTTATTGGCGACAAAACCAAACCTTGCTTGATTGTGCAAGGGGCAATTCACGCAAGAGAACATATCACGGCGTTGCTGGTGGTGTGTCAAGCAAAATACCTTTTGAAAAACTCGCATCTCAAACTGCTGGGAGGCGTTTATTTTTTGCCTATGACAAATCCCGACGGAGTAAAGCTTTGTCAAGAGGGAGTGGGTTTTTTGAAAAACAAACAACTAAAAAGCAACCTCATTGCCATCAATCGTGGCAAAACGGATTTTTCTTTGTGGAAAGCCAACGTAAATGGAGTGGATCTCAACACCAACTTTGATGCTTGTTGGGGCGAGGGAGAACGCAACGTCTTTTGCAAAGCAAGTGAAAACTACGTGGGTAAACAACCCTTTTGCGAACCGGAAAGTCAAGCACTGAGAGATTTCACTTTGCAAGTCAGCCCCGTTTGTACTTTGTCTTATCACGCAAAAGGAGAGCAAATTTTTTGGAGATTTTGCCAAGACCAAGAAAGTTTGGCAGTTCACAGACGACTTGCAGAAGGTTTGGCAAACCAAACGGGCTATCAGTTGGTGTCGGGAGAGGGCAGTTGTGGTGGTTACAAAGATTGGTGCATACAAACCTTGCAAATTCCTGCCTTCACTTTGGAAGTGGGCAACGACAAGTTTTCTCATCCTTTTCCCTACAAACAATTTGACAACGTCTATTTTCCTAACGAAGACATACCAAGAAGATTGCTCAACAGTGTAGTGACCATTAACCAAACGGAATAGCGCAGTTTACAAAAGTAAGTGTTTGTGCTAAAATTTTACTATGAAAAAGATAGATTTGCACGTACACACCAATTACAGCTTTGATTGCAACTGCACCATGCAAGATCAAATAAAGTCTGCCATTGACAAAAATGTCGGTGTCATTTGCTTTTGCGACCACGTCGAAAATAGCCGACTTTGCAATACTTTGGACGGATTTCCTTTTTTGAAACGCCAAGACGAGTTTTTCAATCTTAGAGAAAAGTACAAAAAAGATATTTTGGTTTTGTTGGGCTTTGAGTTGGGAGAGCCGTCACGACATAAAGAATATTACACAGCACTAAGAGGTTTGCATTGTGATATGCTCATTGGCAGTTGCCACTTTGCCTTGGACAAGTATTTTTGGTCAAAAGAAGTGGAAGACTCTTTTGTCACTTGCAAAGAGCACAATCAAGACGTTGCCGAAATTTTACTTGGTGGCGACTTCGACGTGTTGGGACACGCCGATTTGCCCAAACGCTATTTTTGGGGTGCAAACTACTTTGAAGATGAAGAAAAGATCAAAGACAACATGCGTTTGTGTGTTGAAAAGGGCATTGTTCCGGAGATAAATTGTTCGCCACTTAAAAGGGGAGTACCTCAACCTTGTCCTTCGTTGAAATATATTCAAAACTATGTCAACTGCGGTGGCAAGTACGTCACCATTTCTTCCGATGCTCACAAATCTTGTGACGTTGCGCAATTTTACGACGAAATTTTTGAGCAATTGCCCAAAGAAATAAAGTTGTGCTATTTTCAAAACAGAAAACTTGTTCCATTTTTAGACTAGTTATGCAATTTGAAAAACTTACCTTTGAAAACGTTCAAAAACTGAAACCCTTTTTAGATGGACAAGAAGTTGCCCTTTGCGACTATACCATGGCAACCCTTGCCCTGTGGTCAGATTTTTACGGCTATCAGTTTGCCGTATGCCAAGAGTGCGCAATTGTTTGCCAGTACAATTTGGATGCAAAAGTGTCCTATATGGTATTGGGTGACGTGGAAAAGGCAATAAAATTGTTGAAAGAGTTTTGCCCCAAAGGCAAAATTTCTCTTTCGCCTGTGGATTCAAAGACGTTGGAGCTTTTGAAAGGGCAAAAGGGTTTTGTCGCAACAAAACTTTTGGGTTGGAGTGACTACGTTTATTTGACGGAAGATTTTGCAACACTCAAAGGAAAGCGATACAATTCAAAACGCAACCACGTCAAAAAGTTTTCGCAATACAACTGGTCAACAAGTCCACTCACCCACCAAAATTTTAATCAAGTGGTGGACTTTTTGAAAAAGATTTCATTGCAAAGCCAAGCCGTCCACGAATTGGATGCCACCATACGTTTGTTGGAAAACCGTCAAAAGTTTGCGTTGCATACGTTGGTTTTGTCAGTTTGCGACCAAGTGGTGGGGTTTTCTTTAGCAGAAGAAAAAGGAAACACCTTGGTTGTTCATACGGAAAGGGCAGACAAAAACTTTTTGGGAAGTTTTGAAGCATTGGCTCACAACTTTGCAAAAAATCATCAACAATTTACCTATCTCAACCGCGAAGAAGATATGGGCATTGATGGTTTGCAAAAGTCAAAACGAAGTTGGCATCCAACTTTTATGCTTGACAAATACGAAGTTTTTATAGATAATGATTAGGCAAATATTATGCCTATATGGAAGAGTATCGAAGTGGTCACAACGGCCCGCACTCGAAATGCGGTAGTCTAGAAATAGGCTCGCGGGTTCGAATCCCGCCTCTTCCGCCAAACAAAAAGCACGACACTGGCACAAGGCCCTGCTCGTGCTTTTTTAATGTTGCTACAGAGTCGGGATTACGAAATAACGTGACGTTCGCAAAAGTTTTGCTCACTATTCCGTCGCATACGCTCCTTGCGAATCCCGCCTCTTCCGCCAAACAAAAAGCACGACACCGGCACAAGGCCCTGCTCGTGCTTTTTTAATGTTGCTACAGAGTCGGGATTACGAAATAGCGTGACGTTCGCAAAATTATTTTGCTCACTATTCCGTCGCATACGCTCCTTGCGAATCCCGCCTTCGCCAATCGTAACTGCGTTTGCACACGCAGTTCTTTTATTTTTGTCTAAAAGGTATTCCCGCTATCATTATCCCTACAATCAAGTTTGTGCCTAAACAATCTTTACACTACCTGAACCTAAAAAGAGATAAGTATGGAAATTGGATTAAATAACTTAAAGCCAGGCTTAATGCTTGGCTTTTTTTGATTGATATTGATAAAAATCAAAAATTTTATGATATAATAAAAATAATTTTTAAATATGCTTGACTCTCTCGTTACGAGATACTTTAAGATGTGGATAATAAGGAGAAAATTATGTTTACTATTGGTGCATTTTCAAAACTAGCAAAAACAAATATTAGGACTTTAAGATTTTATGACGAGATCGATTTGTTTAAGCCAAGTCGTGTAGAAGATAATGGATACAGATATTACTCTATGGAAGACTTTAACAAGCTTGCAAGAATATTAGAACTTCGTGAACTTGGATTTTCTATAAATGAAATCAAACAGGTTATCGGTGGTAAAGACCTAAAAACAGCACTGCAAGATAGGCTAAAAGTTATTGAAAACGAAATTAAACACAGTAAAGAAAATTTAATTCTTATAGAAAATATAATAAGACAAATAGATAAAGGAGAATATATGAATAAGTATCAAGCAAAAGAAACCGTATTGCCAGAGATTAAAGTATATTATAGGCACGGAATAATTAAAAATATATCTAAATTGTTTGAGTTTGTGTTAGAAACCGGTCAAGAATGTGAAAAAAATAATCCCAATTTAAAATGTAAGAATTATTGCTATGTAACCTATGAAGCTCCAGAATATCAAGAAAACAATGTTGAAATTGAATATTTGGAAGCTGTTGAAGAATTTGGAAAAGAAAGTGAAAATATTAAATTTAAAATAATACCAGAAACAAAAGCGATAAGTGTAGACCATAAAGGCCCTTACTCTAAACTTCGTGATGTTTATGCTTTTGCATTAAATTATATTACAGAAAAAGGATACACTATTGCCGACAAACCAAGAGAAGTTTATGTAAATGGCTGTTGGGATTGCGAAAGCGAAGAAGATTATTTAACAAGAATTCAAATACCTATTAAATAATTAAAACCGAGAAAATCAATCTTAATTTTTGTTAATTTGGCGTGCGTACACAATCGCTATTGCTCCGCCAAACAAAAAGCACTTGCGACAGCAAGTGCTTTTTTCAACGATGTGTTCCGCAAACGGAAGGTGAATTTTCCTTGCGGAAGTGATGCACACTTCGTGCGTGAGGTGCGCT
>JAFQWS010000028.1 GCA_017407305.1 Clostridia bacterium | reverse complement strand
TCATTGCCGAAAGAGAAGAATTGCAAGAAAAGTTGGACAATGCAAAGAAATTGACGCAAAATCTAACTCTTGAAAGAGAAAAATTGCTTAGAACAAGCAAAAACGAAGCAAAACGAATTGTTGCAGATGCAACCGAACAAGCAAAAACTCTGCTTAAAGAAATCAAAGATTTGTCTGAAGGTGGATACGTCGAGCAAAAACAAATTTTTGATGCACGCAACAAAATCAAGCAGGTTCAAAACCTTTCTTACCAAGAAGATGATGGGGAAGAAGTCGTTTTCTATGGTGACAAAGTGGACGTTGCTCAACTTAAAGTTGGCGACACCGTGTTTTCTCAAAAACTTGGTGTTCAAGTTCAAGTAAAAGAAATCAAAAACAACAAAGTTGGCGTGTCGATGGGCGCAATTACAACCTACGTTGCAGTTGATGACCTTTACACTTGCTTGGTGGAAACAAAAAAACAAAAGGCAGTTCACAAAAAGACTGCAAAAACAGAAATTAAGGTAAGAAACCAAAGTGCCGAACTCAACATCATTGGTCAAACGGTGTTGGACGGATTGGCAAACGTCGATGCGTTCATTGACGGCGCCGTTATGTCCGGTTTACACATGGTCTGGATTGTGCACGGAAAAGGTACAGGAAAATTGCGCAAAGCAGTTGGCGCACACTTGTCAAAGCATCCCAGCGTAAAAGAATATCGTTTGGGCACTTATGGCGAAGGAGAAGATGGTGTGACTGTTGTTACACTTAAATAGTATGATTTATTATTTTGACAATTGCGCCACCACAAAGGTGGACGAAAAAGTGTTGGAAGTTATCAACCAATACCATACGGAAAAATATTTCAATCCATCTTCTTTGCATGGTTGGTCTTTGGCTGTCAAAAAAGACGTTGACGCATCTAGAAATACAATTAAAAAATGTTTGGGATTTTCCGGCAACGTACTTTTTACCAGCGGTGGCACCGAGTCGGACAATTTGGCGATTTTTGGCTCTATGCGACATGGTGGAAACGTAGTTGCAACAATGGTGGAACACAGTGCAGTTTACAATTGTTTGCAATCGTTGCAACAAAAAGGTGTCACTGTGAAATTTGCCAAAACTTTTGACGATGGCAGTGTGGACGTTGAGCATTTTCTTTCCTTGGTGGATGAAAACACATGTTTGGCAGTGTGTATGCACGTAAACAACGAAACGGGTGCAATCAACGACATTAAAGGACTTTTTGAGGGCGTAAAACGCATAAATTCGCGTGTTTTATGTTTTTCCGATGGAGTTCAAGCAGTAGGCAAAATCCCCGTCAATATCGACTTTTTGGGTGCAGATTTATATTCCTTTTCTTCGCACAAAATCCACGGCACGAAAGGTGTTGGGGGATTGTGTGTAAAGAACGGAGTGCGTCTTGTTCCTCAAAACTTTGGTGGCGGACAAGAAAATGGATTGAGAAACGGCACCGAATACGTGGGTGGCATTGTTGCATTGGCAACGGCTGTGGATTTAGCTTGCAAAAACTTGCAAACAAACGTGGAAAACTTTGAAAAATATAAAGAAATATTCAAAAATGCAGTTCGAGATTTACCCGATTGCAAAATTATTTGCCAAAACAATTGTTCTTCGGCAATTTTGACGTTTGCATTTGCCAACATAAAATCGGAAGTGCTTTTGCACATGTTGGAAAGAGAAAATATCATTGTTGGTTTGGGTTCTGCATGCAGTTCCAAATACAAAGTATCAAGGGTTCACGCACAACTTAATTTGCCCAAAAACTACCAAGAAGGATTGGTTAGAATCAGTTTTTCCAAATATACAACAATGGAAGAAGTGGAATTTGTTGCAGACAAATTGGCAAACACTGTCAAGGCGTTGCGCAACATAATAGGAGTTAGAAAGTGAAAGTAATTATTTTGAGATATTCGGAAATCTTTTTGAAAGGAAACAACAGAAGTTTCTTTGAAGGCGCTTTGGTAGAAAACATCAAAACGGCATTGAAGTCTTATCAATACAAGATGGTGAAACGAAGCGCAAGATACATTGTGTCCGATTACGACGATTGTGATGAACAAGCAATTTTTGATGCTTTGAAAAATATTTTTGGTATTTATTCGTTGAGTATTGCTCAGCAAGTGGATACCACTATGGAAAACATTTTTGAAATAAGCAAAACAATGGTCGAAAAAGGTAAGTCTTTTAGAGTGGTTTGCAATCGAGCAGACAAAACTTTCAGCCTCAATTCAATGGAAATTGCTCGTGAAATTGGCCATATGTTGCTTGATTGGGACGAAAGTTTGTCGGTTGATTTGCACAATCCAGAACAAATCGTTTACGTTGACGTAAGAGAAAATGGAAAAACTTTCGTTTACAACAGCATTGTAAAGGCCGTTGACGGTATGCCTGTCGGTACGGGTGGCAAAGGTTTGTTGTTGCTTTCTGGTGGCATTGACAGCCCAGTTGCAGGATATATGATGGCAAAACGTGGTATGGTTTTGTATGCAGTGCATTTTCACAGCTTCCCCTATACCAGTGATCGTGCAAGAGAAAAGGTTTTTGAGCTTGCAAAAAGACTTACCACATATTGCGTGCACTTGACGGTAGAATGCATCAACGTTGCCGAGATTCAAACGGAAATTCATCAAAAATGCAACGAAAGTTATACCATAACTTTGCTCAGAAGATTTATGATGCGAATTGCCAATATCATTGCCGAACGTCAACGTTGTGGTGCAGTCATCACAGGAGAAAGTTTGGGTCAAGTTGCAAGCCAAACTTTGGAAAGTTTGACCACAACAAATGCCGTTTGCCAATTGCCTGCATTTAGACCTTTGATTGGTTTTGACAAGGAAGAAATTGTAAAAATTGCAAAGCAAATTGACACCTATGAAACAAGCATCGAACCCTTTGAAGATTGTTGCACAATCTTCTTGCCCAAGTCTCCCATTACTCGCCCCAAGATGGAAATGGTGCAAAAGTTGGAAGCAAGATTGGACGTTGATGGTTTGATTGAAAAAGCCCTTCAAACGAGCGAAATATTTAAGTTTTAACTAGTTTATAATATACTATTACAAACATAGTATTAAATTTTGACTAAAAAACCACAAGAAAATTCAATTTCTTGTGGTTTTTCTATTTTTTCAAGTTGAAATTATGACGGAGATTTTTTTATGCAAATTTAGTCGTTTAAAACCATTTTTTGATAAAATCCCAAAAGTCATCTTCCTTTTCAATGGTGATTTTA
>JAFQWS010000027.1 GCA_017407305.1 Clostridia bacterium | reverse complement strand
CCTTCGAAAACTCTGCATTGGGTACTGCAATCGTCACCTTTACGTCTATTGGCGTACACCCCGACGTAAACACGGCAGTAAAAGAAATGGTGCGTTACAAAGACAAATTCACACCCAATTTGGAAAACAAAAAGGTTTACGACGATTTGTTCTACAAAGTGTATCTCAAAATGTACAAAAAACTCAAAAAATTCTATATTCACTTGGAAGACAAATTTTAATAGTATTATCAATCTGCAAAGCATTGTCTTTGCAGATTTTTTTTGGCAAAATCATTTTCAAAAGAGTGACAAAAATGTTGGCGTTGCTCTTTACATTGAAAGGAAAAAAAGGTATAATTTCACTATGAAAAAATTTTTTAAAGGCTTGGCAGTTGTCAATGCCTATGCAAATTATCAAAAGGTAAATTTCCAAGTGGAAGCCTTGCAAAAAAGTTTTTTGGAGTTGGGCATAACTTTGGAAAAAATAGACACAGCCACCCTACAAGCACAAATTTGTGATGGCAATTCTTCCGTGAGCAAAAAAGACGTGGACTTTGTTTTGTATTTGGACAAGGACAAGCACTCGGCACTTTTGTTGGAAAATTTGGGATTTAGACTTTTCAACAACGCAAAAAGTATTGAAGTTTGCGATGACAAAATGCTCACCCACATTGCTTTGGCGGACAAGGGAATAAAAATGCCCGACACAATTCATGCGCCTTTGTGCTACGTTGACGGGGTTGTCAATTCTACCGTTTTGGACAATGCCGAAAAATTGGGCTACCCTTTGGTTGTAAAAGAGTGTTTTGGCTCTTTGGGAAAGCAAGTTTACAAAGTGGACAACAGGGCAGAGTTGGAAAGTTTGCACAAGAAGTTGTTGGGCAAACCTCACATTTTCCAAAAATTCATTTGGCAATCGCAAGGCCAAGACGTAAGGCTCATTGTCATTGGTGGCAAGGTGGTTTGCGCAATGGAAAGAAAATCGCAAACGGATTTTCGTGCCAACGTGGAATTGGGCGCAGTGGGAACAAAGTACGATGCCCCCGCTAGTTACGTTGAGTTGGCAGAAAAGGTGGCAAAGATTTTGGGTTTGGACTATTGTGGTGTGGACTTGTTGCACACAACAGAAGGCCCTTTGGTTTGCGAAGTCAATTCCAACGCATTTTTCAATGAAATTTCAAAAGTTTGCTCGGTGGACGTGGCAACACTTTTGGCACAGTACGTTTATTTAAAGGTGTACAAATGAAATCACTTAGACAACTTTACAAAATCGGTTTTGGCCCTTCATCATCTCACACAATGGGGCCGGCAACAGCAGCAGAGCAATTCAAAAATGACAACCCCAACTGTCAGTACAAAGTGACTTTGTATGGCAGTTTGTCTGCCACGGGCAAAGGTCACTTGACGGACGAAATTTTGAGAAAAGTTCTTGGTGACGTGGAAATTGTTTTTGACAACGACACCAAGGTGGAGCATCCTGTTGCAATGCAATTTGAGGCTATCAAAGAGGGCGTGGTTGTCCAAAAAAGACTTTGCTACTCAATAGGTGGTGGAGACATTTTGTGGCACGGAGAAAAAGCCAAAGAGTATGCCGAGGTGTACCCCCACAACTCCTTTGAAGAAATAAAAGCCTATTGTGAAGAAAAAAATATTGAACTTTGGCAATATTGCATACAATTTGAAGGGGAAGACATTGTTGACTACATGCTCACCGTATGGCAAACAATGAAATCTTGCATTGCCGAAGGCTTAAATGCCGAAGGCATTTTGCCAGGTGGATTGGAAGTTGTCAGACGAGCAAAAATTTTGAGTGTACCCAAAGTTGGCGAGTCAATTCAAACGATGGACAATCGCAACGTGGCATCCTATGCCTTTGCAGTCAGCGAACAAAATGCGTGTGGCAACATTGTCGTCACAGCGCCCACTTGTGGCAGTGCAGGGGTAATGCCTGCAAGTTTAAACTTTGCACAAACGGTGCATGGTTACACCGATTTGGAAATTGCCAAAGCCTTGCTCACGGCAGGTGTCATTGGCAATTTGGTCAAACAAAACGCATCCATTTCCGGAGCAAAATGTGGTTGCCAAGCGGAAATTGGCACGGCATGTTCCATGGCAAGTGGTGCATTGTCGCAACTGAAAGGTCACACCTTGTCCCAAATTGAGTGTTCTGCAGAAATTGCCTTGGAACACCACTTGGGTTTGACGTGCGACCCCGTCAACGGATTGGTGCAAATTCCCTGCATTGAAAGAAACGCAGTTGCAGCAATGCGCGCCATCAACGCAAGTACGTTGGGTGAAATTTTGACGGCAAGCAGAAAAATTTCCCTTGACACAGTAATTGAAACGATGTATCAAACGGGCAAAGATTTAGACAAAAGTTATCGTGAAACAGCCTTGGGAGGTCTTGCAAAGCACTACAAATGAAATTGGCAGTTTTTGATTTAGACGGAACGTTACTTGATACGCTCCCCAATATTTGTGACAGCGTCAATTTTGCAATGAAGCAACTTGACTGTCCTTTGCGTACAATCAAAGAAGTTCGCTCTTTCATTGGCAACAGCGCAATCGTGCTTATGGAAAAGGCTTTGCCTTGCGACAAAAAACACTTGTCGCAACAAGCGTTGGATTTGCACACTCAGTTTTACGACAATCATTTGTGCGACAACACGACAATCTTTCGTGGAATAAAGGAAATGTTGAGCGACCTTAAAAAAATGGGCTATCAAATTGGTGTCTATTCCAACAAAGGACACGGATTTACCAAGTTGATTGTCAAACATTTTTTGGGCGATTACGTTGAATTTGTGCGTGGCACAAAAGATTTCAACAAGCGCAAACCCAACCCCGAAGGTTTGTTGGAAATTATGGAAAAAGCCCACGCCGACCAACAAAGTACCATTTTCGTTGGCGACAGCGACGTGGACGTAATGACGGCAAAAAATGCAGGAGTAAAATGTATTTCCGTTTTGTGGGGTTACCAAGACAAAAAACAACTTAAAAGCGCAAACCCCGACTATTTTGCCAAAAAGCCTTGTGACGTTGTAAAAATAGTGGAAAAATACGACAAAACAATCCAAAAGATTGAAAAAAACAAATATAAAAAAGTCAACTACAAACTTGGATTGACCATTTCGGGTGGTGGCACTCGTGGTTTTGCAGGCATTGGTGCAATAAAAGCTTTTGAAGAAGCAGGCATCAAGTTTGATTACGTTTCCGGAACAAGTGTGGGCAGTTTGGTTGCAGGTGCCTATGCTTTGGGAAAAACACCCCAAGAAATGATTGACTTTGCAAAAACAATCAAAAAAAGCGATTTGATAAAAGGTCTTTGGCCCTTTGGCAACGACAGTGCCAACTTGGAAAACTTGGCAAAACGCATTGTTGGCGACGTCAATATTCAAGACTTGCCCACACCTTTCAAATGCGTTGCAGTGGACTTGCACTCGGGCAACGAAATTGTTTTGGAAAATGGCAACCTTGCCAAAGCAATCTCGGCAAGTTGTGCAGTACCTTTTATTTTCAAGCCGGTTATGTTGGAAGATTATTGTTTGGTAGATGGTGGTTTGCTCAACAATATGCCCAGCGACTTGGTGCGACAAATGGGTGCAGAGTTTGTCGTGTCGGTGGATCTCAACCACACAAGAGGACAAGGAACGACCAAAAAAGACTTGATTTCTCAACTGACTGCAACTTGGAACATAGTCAACAAATCTACCGTTTACAAAGGTCAGATGAACAGCGACGTCATTGTCGAACCCATGTTACAGCAGTACAAATCTACCGAAATTGGAGACGTAGATGCCTTGATAAAAGAAGGTTATCGTGCAACTATGGAAAAAATGGAAGAGATAAAAACTTTTCTCAATCTAAAATAAGGAGAATATTATGGCAAGAAAATCAACAAAAAATGAAATTTTTGACTTTGTCAAAGATATTGTTGATGGTGATGACGACAAATCATCAAAAAGAAACGTCAAAATCCCCAAAAGCAAATCAAAACGTACAACCTTTTTTGTGTTTGTCGTTTTCTTTGTTTTGGGTGCATTGTTGGCAGTTATTTGTTTCAACGCACTTTGCCAAGACGACACTTTTCAACTTGTTGGCGAAAAACAAGTGGTGGTGGCTTTGGGCGAAGAATATCATGACGAGGGTGTAAAAATAGTTTCGATGGGCAGAGATATTTCTCAAAACGCCCAAGTTACCGTCAAACTTGGCGACCAAGTGGTGGACGGAGTGGACGTCAACGTCGAAGGTACTTATATCATTACATACACGGTTGATGACGTTAGATATGGCGAATTTTACGTATATCGCGTGGTAACAGTTCAAGGAGGTGAGCCCGATGTCAACGAAGACGTCACAGTCCAAGACTAGTTCTTCTAAGAAAGTCAAGAATTTCCTTGTGGCAATTTTTGCATTTATCATTGGTTTTGTTGGTACCTTTGCAGGCTATTTCTTTGTAGATGCACCCGAAGACGAACAGCTCGTCATATCCAGTGGCGAATTGACTTTCCACTTTTTGGAATTGGGAAACAACTACACGGGCGACAGCGTATTTGTCAAAGTGGGCGACGTGGACATCTTGATTGATGCAGGCAGTCGTGCAAGCAGTGCATCCGTCATCAAAAATTATGTTGACCAATATTGCACCGATGGCATTTTGGAATACGTAATTGCCACCCACGCACACCAAGACCACATTGCAGGTTTTGCAGGCAATGGCACTTATCAAAGCATTTTTGAAATGTACGTTTGTGAGGTTATCATTGATTTTTCACAACACAACACCAACAGTGCCACCTACAATCGTTACGTGGCACAAAGAGATGCCGAAATTTCAGCAGGTGCAACCCACTATACCGCAGCCGATTGCATCAACCAAACAAATGGTGGTCAAGCCGAGTTTGTTTTGGACGAAGAGTGTGGCGTTTCCATGACGGTTTTGGAACAAAGATTTTATTTTGAAGAAACGGAAGACGAAAACGATTATTCTCTTTGCATTATGTTTTCTCACGGCGACAAACACTTTTTGTTTACTGGCGACTTGGAGGCTAAAGGCGAAGAAAGTTTGGCAGAGCTTAACGATTTGCCTCACGTAGAATTGTTCAAAGCAGGTCACCATGGTTCAAAAACGTCCAGCAACGATTGTTTGCTTGATGAAATCACACCGGAAATCGTTTGTGTTTGCTGTTGCGCAGGAGCAGTGGAATATACGCAAAATTCAGCCAACACCTTCCCTACACAAGCATTTATTGATCGTGTTTCAAAGCACACCGACAAGGTGTACGTTACAACGGTGGGTATCGTAGAGTGGAATGCAACCAAAGAAAAGTTTGAAGACGTTGGTTTCCAATCGTTGAACGGCACAATCATTGTCACTTCCACGTCAAATAGAGTAACGGTCACTTGCACCAACGATGACACCAAACTAAAAGACACCGATTGGTTCAAGGACAACCGAGACTGCCCCACCCCTTGGAAATAACAATCAAAACAAAAAAAGACTAACGAAAAATTCGTTAGTCTTTTTTAATGCACCAAACAAGCCACCAATTTGCATTTTGACAACTGCAAATTAAATTCTAGTGTTTGGTGCAACAACCTTTATCAAGTTGCATAAAGTCCAAGCACACCCTTTCAATCCTAATATTGCAATGCCACAAGTCCAATATTGAAACACCAGTGTACTCTTTGTACAAACCCAATCTACCATTTGCTCACACCCACAACAACCACTCGTGACACCCCCCCAAAAAAAACCGACAACACCCACCCAAATAAATTTAGTTGCAAACCCCAACCCAACAATTTTCTAGGCAAAAAAAAAGACACAACCTATTTGGTTGTGTCTTTTGGTTTATTTAATTAGGTTTTCAAATTAGAGAGCACGTCTTCT
>JAFQWS010000026.1 GCA_017407305.1 Clostridia bacterium | reverse complement strand
GTTGAAAAACAATTCTTCCAAAGCAATTTCGTCCGGATGATACTTTTCAAAAAGTTCCATTGCAGACTTGTATATAAGCGCCAATCTAACGGGAACGCTTTCATCTTTGGGAGTTTTGATTACACCAAAGTCAACGACTTTGTGATTTCTACCCGTAGAATCAATTACCCCAAAGCCTACCAATGCAAGACCTGGGTCAATGCCAATTACTCTTTTCATATATAAATAATAATCTTTTTCACACTACTAGTCAAGTACTGACCTGATTTAATCTCTCAAATAAAAAAAGCGTTCAAGAAAACTCTTGAACGCAATTCTGTAAAAGATTATTCTTCGTCGTCATCGTCGGGAAGGTCAACGTTGTGATAGACGTTTTGAACGTCGTCACTTGCGTTGAGATCATCCAACATTTTTTCAAATTTGACAAGGTTGTCCCCTTCCAACGTGATTGTTGTTTGAGGCAACAATTCCATTTCGGCGGAAATCAACGTCAAACCACTGGCAACAATACCATCACGAACGTCGGACAACGTAGAGGGATCACAAGTAAATTCAATTACGTCATCGTCAAGTTGGAAATCGTCTGCACCGGAATTGATGGCAAGTTCAAAAATGCCGTCATTGTCCAAATTGAGGTTGTTTTCTGTAACAACGATACCTTTCTTTTCAAACATAAAGCTGACGCAGTTGCTTTGTCCCAATTCGCCACCGTATTTTGCAAAACAGTGTCTTACGTCACCTGCAGAACGGTTTTTGTTATCTGTCAAACATTGAACGATAACTGCACTGCCTCAACGCCATAACCTTCATAGGTGAGGTTTTCATAGTTGACTGTGTTGAGTTCGCCACTTGCCTTTTTGATGGAACGAGTGATGTTGTCGTTGGGCATGTTGGCTGCTTTTGCCTTTTGAATTACGTCATAAAGTTTGCTGTTGCTGTTGGGGTCTGCGCCACCTGCTTTTACTGCAACTGCAATTTCACGACCAATTTTGGTAAAGATTTGACTGCGTGCGGCATCGCCTTTGGCTTTTTTATTTTTAATATTGTTCCATTTGCTATGACCAGACATCTTGTTTACCTCCTAATGTTTTTAGACAAATACATCAAAACTCCACCTGCAACGGAAACGTTGAGTGATTCCAACTGATTTTCCATAGGCAAAAACACGATTTTTGTAGAGTTGTCTTTGGAAAATTGCGACACACCATTGGCTTCGTTGCCCAAAACCAACGCAAATGGTTGTTCAAACTTGACGTCAAATACGTCTTGTCCACCCATATCGGCACAATAAACGTCCATACCTTTTACCATTGAAAAGGCATTTTCAAGGTCAACTACGTGCAAATTGAGTAAAAAATGTGCGCTCATTGCAGAACGTACCACCTTTGACGAGTAAACGTCGGCACAATTGCACAAAAATACGTCCAAAAAGCCTGTGGCTGATGCTGTACGCAACAACGTACCAACGTTGCCCGGATCGGCAACACCATCCAAAATCAAACAATTTCCCTTTGAAAAAGGTTTTTGTTCAATTTTGATTGTTGCAATTACACCTTGTGTGTTTACTGTGTCGGAAATGGAATCAAAAATTTTATCTGCCAACACCACTGCATTTTCAAAGGGTTGCTTTTCAAAGGCAGTTTGGCTTTGATAGACTTGGACAACGTTTGCACCCAAACGAATTGCATCACACACCAATCGTGAACCTTCTGCAAGGAACAATGCAAATTGTGCGCGATATTTCTTTTGTGCAAGTTTTTTCAACAATTGCACTTGCTTGTTGGATGATGAGTTGATGATTGTCATTTTCAGTAAAAGAGCCTTTTAGTTTTTTTAAAAGGCTCAAATTTTCAAGTTTAATTATTTAACGTTGTTTTTTGCTGTTTCGGCAAGTTTTGCAAATGCTTTTGCATCACTTACAGCGATTTCTGCCAAGACTTTTCTGTCAAGTTCAATGTTTGCAACTTTCAAACCGTGCATAAATTTGCTGTAAGAAAGGCCATTGAGTCTTGCTGCTGCGTTGATACGTGCAATCCAAAGTCTTCTCATATCTCTTTTGCGAAGTCTTCTGCCTACGTATGCGTAGTTACCGGATTTCATCACGGCTTCACGAGCAATGCGATAGTTGGTAGATTTTGCACCAAAGTAACCTTTAGCACATTTCAAAATTTTTCTTCTTTTTTTAACTGCGTTTACGCCTCTTTTAATTCTCATTTTTATCTCCTCCTATCAATTAGTACGGCAACATGTTTTTAACAGTTTTGGATTGTGTTTTGTTGACGTATGCTGTGGCACGAAGATTACGAGTTCTTTTTGTCGTTTTCTTGCCGAGCTTGTGGTTTTTGTTGCATTGTGCTCTCTTTACAAGACCCGATTTCAAAACGGTAAATCTTTTTTTGGATGCACTGTGAGTTTTTTGTTTGGGCATTTTTATTTCCTCCGTTGATAAGTGTTTTACAATGTTATTTTTTGGTGTTGGGGACGATAATCATTGAAATGTTGCGTCCTTCCACATTGGGAGCTTTTTCCACACGGCCTGCGCCGTCAAGCATTTCGGCGAACTTGTTCATAACTTCTACACCCTGATGGGCATATGCTTGTTGTCTGCCTTTCATACGAATGTTTACCTTGACTTTGTCGCCGTCTGCCAAAAAGCCTTTTGTAAGTTTCATTTTGGTGTTGAGGTCACCAATATCAATTGTCATAGACAAGCCAATTTCCTTGATTTTGATGACTTTTTGGTTCTTTTTGATTTCCTTTTCCTTTTTGTTTTGCTCATAGCGATACTTGCTGTAATTCATAATTCTGCATACAGGTGGTACTGCTTGAGGGGAAATTTTAACCAAATCCAAACCTTCTTCGTCGGCAATTCGCTGTGCTTCCTGAACGGATACGATGCCAATTTGTTCGCCGTCGGCGCCAATAAGTCTAACTTGTTTGTCACGAATTTCTTCGTTGATTTGAAGCTCTTTTATGGTAGTGTCCTCCAATAAAAAATGTGGTATAAAGCAAAAGTTTACACCACATCAAAAGTCATCTAAAAGATAAATATTGATAAGCCAAAAAACCTGTGTCGTTTGGCGAGAAGTGAACTTCTACTTGAATACCCCAATATATTAGCAAAAAAGGCTGACCGTGTCAACC
>JAFQWS010000002.1 GCA_017407305.1 Clostridia bacterium | reverse complement strand
TTGTCACTGGCAGTAATTGTCATTTTGGCAGTTAGACCGTTGTATTTGTTTGACGGTGGCTTTTTGATGTCGGTAAGTGCCGTTTTTGGCATTGCCACGTTGACTGCGTTGCTCAACAGATTGTATGCAAACAAAATTAAATTCAAGCCGTTGAAATGGTTGGCAAACTCTTTCAACGCATCACTTGGTGCAACGGTGGGAACGGTTGGTTGGGTGGCAAATTTCTATGGTTCAACACCAATTTTGGGTGTATTTTTCAACCTAGTTGCAGTGCCTGTCGTAGGCTTTTGTTTCGTGCTGGTTGCCATTGGTTTGATTCCATTTTTTGGCTTTTTGTTGACTTTTTGCGACTACGTTTTTGGTGGCGTTGTTGCCGTTGCAAATTGGTTGGCATCTGCCAATTTAACGTTGACGTTTGTTGCGCCAATGGTTGCCATAATCCTTTTGGGCGTGTGGCTTTTTATCGTTGGTGGCTTTGTAAATATCAAAAAATTCAATAAAATTGTGACGGTTGGTTTGGCTTTGATTATTGTTGCAATTTGCACAATTTCAACGATTTTCAACCAAAAAATCAACAAAAACATGCAAATTTGCGTTTTGGACAGTCAAGGCGAAGGTGCTTTTGTTGTCGCAGTTGAAAAGGATTTTTACCTAGTTTGTGACTTTGACGGCTACAACGACGATGAAATTGTTGGTGACTATCTCGACGACTTCAAAGACTTCAATTTGCATTTGTGTTTCTCCGATTTGACAAAGGTGGATAAAGATTGTCTCAAAAACTTTTTGTCGCAGTACAAAGTTGACACTGCCTACTTGTTGGGTTTTGGTCAAGAGGAAGAAATTAGACAACTTTTACTACATTTCAATCTTTCGCCAATACAAGTTCCCCAAGGGCAAAGCGTGGGACAAAATTGCTCCATTTCAGCAGTCTTTGACGGCAGTTTGGTTGCAATAAAAATTGAAGTTTTGAACACAACCTTTTTGGCAGTCAAAACAGACAGTCTTTACATTGCAGAAAGCATCACACAAGCAATTGATTGCGACGTAATTTACACCCACGTTGGCGCAAGAGAAATTGCACTTCAAACAAAGGTCCCTGTTTTTACTACTCAACGGGTTGATTTTCCCAATATATACTGCACAAATCGTGTGGGAGAGTGGACATTAGTAATTAAAAGTGATAAAATAATTGTTAAATTATGACACAAGTTACCTTTCTCAATTTAAAAAATTCACTAAAAGAAAGGGTTGCACCCTTGTACGTGGTAAGTGGCAACGATGCCTACCTTACCAGTCGTGCCGTGCAACAAATTATTTCCAACTTGGATATTCAAAACGAAACTCTCAATTTGCAAACTTTCACAAGCGAAAGTTCCTTTGAGGACGTAATGATGTCCTCGGCAACTTTTCCTTTCTTTTCCAATCAAAAGGGTATTTGCGCCTACGGTGTTGCAGAAGGAAAATTGACGGCATCACAAACAAAGAAAATGTGCCAAAGTGTCCAAGATTACCTTGACAATGCCGACGGTAGCGTTTGCTTGATTTTGGTTACACAATCAACCATTTTTGACAAATTGGATTGTGTAAAGGTGGTTTGCGACAAACTTTCCCGATACGAAGTCGTTCGTTGGGTGGTGCAGTATTGCAAGAGAGAAAAGGTGGAAATTGCCGACAGTGTTGCAGGAAAAATTGCCGACTACTGTTTGTGCGATATGTCGAGAATTTCTCTCGAAACCAAAAAACTTTGCGACTATTGTCAAGACAAAATTGTTGATGTTGACGTGGAAACGCACGTTCACAAAGACACCGAGTTTGTCGTTTTCAACCTTGCAAACGCAATTTCAGCCAACGATCCTGCAAAAAGTATGCAAGTTTTGGATTTTTTGTTTGAGCGTGGAGAAAAAGCACACGCCATTTTTGGTGCATTGTATTCCACGTTTAGGCGTATGTATTATCTTAGAACGTCCAACTATTCCACGGCACAACTTGCCGAATATTTGGGGGTAAAAGAAAATTCCTTTTACCACGTAAGAGACGTTGCTCTCAGTTACAAACCTATGCAATTAAGACGAGCATTGAGATGTTTTCAAGAGGCAAGTCAAAAACTTTCTCAATTTGTCAACGAAAAAGAAACTTTAAGACTGCTTGTGTTTACATTGTTAAATTTATAAGGAGAAAAAAATGATTAAAAACTTGCTAAAAGATTTCAACAAATCGTTGTGGGTTGTGCGCATCGTGTGCTTTTTTGGCGCATTTTTGAGCAACTGGCAAACGGTAGAAGGTCTTTGTGTTTTGATGGGGCTTGGTTCTTGGGCATTCGTAATAACAATCAGTGCTATCGTTGCCGTTGTTACGGTGGTTTTGTTTTGCTTGATTGTCAACCTTCTTGTTAAATGGTTTCATTTTTACAATTTACCCATTGCCGAGTACAATTTGGTAGCAACGGCATTTTTTGCCCTTTACAACGTAATTTTTGGACTTGTGCAAATTGTCAACTTTTTTACCCCCATCTTTTCCACGTGGATTGGAATTTTTGGAGGATTTATCATTGCAACGGCAACCTTTATCGGTTTTTACTTTTTCACTTCAAAAATGTATTTCAATACGGCATCTCGCCCTAGATATTTCAAAACTATGGCGGTTTTGTACGTAGTTGTTATGTCCATGGGGACACTCAGTACCATTTGGGGAGGTGTCTAAAATGAAAAGAATTTGTATATTGACGGCACTTGTACTGACTTTTGTGCTTGTTCTAACTTCAACGGCAACAACCGTTGCTCAACCGATTGAAACAACGTCCAATTATCAATCCAACTACACACCTCAACAATTGTTGTCTGGATACCTCAACTATGCTCCCAGAAGAACGGCAGGAACGGATGAAATGCACTTTGCACGTCAATTTATTGGCGAAACGTTGTCGGACATTGGATTTCCTACTGACGACTATTTCAAATTGATTCCCACACACACCTATCACACTTTTGACGATTTTGGATTTGAATTTGAAGATCAAAGTGGTCGTTTGGTATATGGTTACAACAAATATGCCTTTTTGATTGTCAACCCCCTCTATCCCACCATTTTGGTAAGCGCTCATATGGACAGCATTGGTCAAGGTGCAACGGACAACGCAAGTGGTGTTGTTGCAAGTTTGATGATTGCCGACGTTTTGTTTAGAAATCAAGACCAACTTACTTGCAACGTAATTTTTGCATACTTTGATGCAGAAGAATTGGGTTGTTATGGTTCGGAATACTATGCCTATCAACTCAACAGCACTCCCGACTCCATCCAAATTGATGCAGTCATCAACTTGGACAGCGTTGCAGGAGGCGACAACATTTACGTATATTGCGAAGACGTTGCCACTCAAATGCAAGATTATTTGTTGAATTCTTGCCCTCAATTCCAAGCAAAGCCTATTGGTGCAGACCTTCACTATGGCATCAGTTATTGGACTTACGGCTACTATCAACAAGCACTTGCCAGTGACCACACGGAATTTCGTGT
>JAFQWS010000001.1 GCA_017407305.1 Clostridia bacterium | reverse complement strand
GTGAGGTAGGAGATCAGCTCTACCTTATATTCATAGCCTGCGGAGTCTGCGCCGATGAAAATTTTTCTCATATCTGTTTCCTCTTTCGTTTTACTTATTTTTTAATTGTTTTTCTTTTTCGAGGCGATCGCGCTCCGCCTGCGGGAGCCTTAAATAAACGGGGGCAAGCGCGCGGTCGCTGACCGTCTCGCCGACCTCTGCCTTGCGGAAGGCGCAAAGCGCTACGCTCGCGGCGTTTTGCAAGCGAAGAAGCGCGGGGGTGGGGGCGAGCGCTACGCCACGTTCCGAAAGGCGGGCGTAGGCGATATCGTATCCGTCGCCCGAAAGGCGCACGGGAATATCCTTATAGGAGGTGAGAAGCTCTCATTGGTTTTTTGTCGCTTTGCTCGGTTGAAGAGCCTATTTCCTTTTGCTCAATAAGGTTCACCACGTTGATAAATCCCGTATTGCCTACGGAAATTTGCTTTTCCAAAAATCTAAGCAATACGCTGGGTTGAACGGCTTGCCAATGGTCGTCGGGAAAAAGTTGTGCCAATGCAAAAGAAACACTTGCCGAAGTTGCAGGTTTTTGTTGGAAAAAATCCAAAGCAGTTCCCTTGCAAGAAACCAAAATTGTACCTTCTTTGAAAGCGTTGGAAACGTCAAAGTAAGCCAAAGTTTGTTGCGCAGAAACGGCTTTTGTCGCCTCTTCGCCCAACATAATGACCATTGTTTGTCCCAAAGACATTTCTTTGCCTGTCGTTGTGGAAAGATTGATTATTGCTTGAGCAACGGTCTCTCCTTTTGCAGAAACCATTTTGGTAAACACACCCGTTGATTGGTCGGTTTGACCGGTTGCCACAATCTCTGCACAAACTTGGTACAAATTGTTGGTCGTGTCAAAGTCAATGCCCAAGCCCACCACCACGGCTCTTTGAGTGATGTCCACCGCAACAAAGGTTTGCGATAAAATAAACAACGCAACACCCATTGCCAAAATGATGGCAATTCTTTTAACCTTGTGCATAGGCTCTCTCCTTTTTGTTTGCCAAAAAGACCAACAAAGGCGACACCAAAGGCAACAAGTATTGAACTAAATACAAAGGGTACTTTGCCCAGCCTTCCATCACCCAAACAATCATTTCGTCCACTGCCAAAAACAATGGCGCAACGACTATGGGCAAACTGATGACGACTGCCAACGGCCACCTAAATTTGATGGGCGAAAGTCCAAAAATACTTTCTGCACTTTTGTAAACGCAAAAAAGGTAGACCATACCTTTTACGAAAATGGTGACCGTCCAAAGGGACAAAGACAACCAGTCCAATCGCCCTTGCTTTGATGCAGTCAAAGAAAATTGACTTATCTTGCTCATTGCAAGGTCACTGAATTTTGCCAATTCGCCAAACAAACTGACGAAAAGTGCATTTGTATATACCACCAAAATGGATGCAATTGCAAAACACAACAAAATGGGAGCGAAAACCCTCTTTTGTATCTTGGTGCTGTCCAACAAAAAGAGTATAAACAAATAATCGTTGAACCAAACGGTAGATTTTGTCATAGACACAAAAAAATTGTTGGCATCATCCATTATGGGCATGAGATTGCCCCACTCGGCAGATTGCATTGCGCCCAACAAAATGGCTGTGATTGCCACAATTGTGACAACGGCAAAAAATTCGCCCAAACGAGCCACCGTTTGAAATCCCCTAGACACAACGAACACCGACAAAATTACAATGGGGATGATAAAACCCAACCAACTTGTTTTAACCGAAAAGGTAGATGCAAAAAGTCTGTACCCCGACAAAAACAAAATGGAACATTTTACTGCGAACATTGCAATGATAACAACGTAAACAATGATTGCGCCCACGGGAGAAAGGGTGTTTGTAAGCACTTCTTTGAAAGACAATCCTTTCTTGTTTGCCTTTAATGCCCATAATACCATAGACAATCCAATGCCGTCAATAGCCAACATAATTGCCACAAGCACCCAACTGTTTTTTCCTACGTAACCAGCCAACAAAGCGGGCATTGTCAAATATTTGCCACCGGGAACAATCAAAAGTAGCAACAATGCAATTTGGTAAATTTTAACTTCATTTCTCATTTTGATTCATCCTCGTTGCGTTGACGTTTTTTATTGATTGAGGTCTCAACTTACGTTTGTTAAGAGGTTTGAGCAAAATTGCATCTTGTCTGTCGTTGGTAATTTCCGGAGCAAAAGGTGCAAAGTAAGGTGTGCCAAAACTTTCCAAACTGACTCCGTACGCCAACACCCCCAGCATTGCAACGATAACGCCAAACAACCCCATATACCCACCCAAAAAGGTAATAACAAGTCGCAACAGCGACAAAACCAAAGTGTTGTCCGGCATATTGTAAAGACCGATGCCCGACAATGCACCAATCATGACGGCAGGCGCGCCCAAAAGTCCTGCTTTGATGGCGGCTTCGCCCAAAACGACTGCGCCCACCAACGACAAAGCAGTACCTGCTGCTTGTGGCATCAAAAGGGTGGCTTCTCTCAACACGTCAAACATAATGATTACAAACAACATTTCTGCCAACGGAGAAAACGGGATGTTTTCGGTGGCATTTAGAATTGTCACCAAAAATGTCAACGGAATTATTTGGTAGTTATACCTTTGAAGTGAAACGTAAATTGATGGAAGCAAAATGGACAACAACACTGCCATCACCCTGAAAAACCGAGAAAAGGTTGTAACTTCCGGATTTATTTGGTAATCGCCCACGTTTTGAATGTCCTCTACAAAAAGATAGGGCACCGTCAAAACAATGGGCGAACCATCCACGATGATTGCCACACGTCCTTCCAACAACTTGGCTGTGACTATGTCGGGTTTTTCAACGTACCCCACACGTCTAAACAAAAGTGACTTTTGTGGTTGCAAAAAGGTAGCAACGTAGTTGGAATCAACAATGCCGTCAATGTCAATCGAACTTATTCTTTGAATAATTTCGTTGACGGTGTCACTTATTGCGATGCTTTTTATAAAGCAAACTGCCACTTCCGTATTGGTATATTTGCCAACCTTCAAAGTCTTGACGATGAAATCGTCGTTTTTAAGTCTTTTTCTCAAAAGAGTGACGTTGTTTTTCAAGTCTTCCACAAAGCCTTCGCGTGGGCCTTTCACCACCATTGAGGTGGGTGGCTCTACAACGGCTCGGGACAAAGTCGTTCTTGTATCCACACTTTTGGCAAAGTCGCTGTCCAAAAGCAAAACAAGGCTGTTGCCGTTGGCAAGAAGTTGTTTTGCCTGTTCAAAATTTGCCACCTCTTGCAAAGAGCAAGAAGCCAAAGTGTTGGAAAGACACTTTGAAGTCAATTCCTTTGCCCTTGACAACGGAGTTGTCAAATACCAAGAAATTTTGTCGTCGTTGCACATTGTTTCCAACGAAACCACGTGCAAAGTTTTGCCTTGCTTTTCAAAAGTTCTAACACGAAACTCTTGACAATCAAAATACTCTTTTTTAAGTTGTTGAAAAATATAGTCGGCTTTCATCAAATTTAGTTTGAGTTTTGCCCAACTTTATATGCAAAACTGACAAAAAAATCCCGCTTTTGAAAAACAATACAAAAAAAAGACCACTCTTTTAAGCGATCTTATATAATATTTTATACGTTTGTTTACTGTAATTTTTCCAAACTATTTTGTTATAAAAGTTCAAATTAGACTTGTAATATTGCAAATTGTAAAATTACAAAGTTATTCTGAACGAAAACTACAAAGTTGGCCTGAAAAAAAACGACCGAACGAACGCACGAGCAAAGTATTTTATACTAGAATAGAAAAAACAGTCTGGTATAGGTCAAATATGGAACCTGAGGATGGTCTGAAACGTGGACAGTAT
>JAFQWS010000025.1 GCA_017407305.1 Clostridia bacterium | reverse complement strand
TATTCGTTGATTTGTTCGACGATTTCATCACTGATTTTTTCACCGTTGTCATAGTAGTTGACACAAGCTTCTGTCGTGATTGTAAAACCTTGGGGAACGGGAATTCCCAAATTGGTCATTTCTGCAAGGTTTGCACCTTTGCCGCCCAAAATTTCTCTCATTTGAGCATTGCCTTCGCTAAATAAATAAGTATACTTTTTAGCCACTGTTTTATCCTCCAAAAATATAATACTTTTTTGTGATTTGGGCCTTTGGTAAACGCCCAAATTTCTACAAATATATTCTAACCTAAAAAGTCAAAAATTTCAAGTGTTTATTTAATTATTGCAATAAAAATTGCTTTCACTAAGCCTAAAGTGAAAGCAATTGTGTCAATGAATGAAGTTTTGTCAAAAGATGGGAAAAATAACTGTGCAAAAGTTTAAGTCCTTCAACGTTTTGCACCTCGGTAAACGCCAAATTTTTCAGTTTTTCAAAAGGCATTGTGCCAATCAACGTCAAATTTGTTTTGACGTCAGGCAAAACGGTAAGGCTGTTGACGGTGCGACACTCGTTGCACACCACTCCACCCAGTTGCAAGTCCAAATAGCACTTTCTTGCCTCCGTCGTTGCGTGACAAACGTTGCACTCGGAAAAGTCCAATTGATAGCCTGCAATTTTAAGATAACTGAGCATAAATTTTGTCAACACCACCAAGTCTGCCTTTTGAGTGGACAACTGCGTAAGAGCCTTTAACGTAAGCAAAAACAATTGGGTGTTGGGTTGACCTTCCTGTTCAAAGTTGACAGTTTCTAAAATGGTGCTGGCACAATAGAAGGTTTGCAAATCGTTGCGTATGGAAAAGAAACTTTCTATTTGTTGTGCCGTTTTGAGAACGTATCTTCCGTTGGATTCCGCCAATTCGACATCGGCAAAACAGGCTGATTGTTCCAAAAATTTCAGTTTGGCTTTGGGACGTCTAATGCCCTTTGCCACCACCGTTATTTTGCCATAATCAACCGAATACAACGACAAAAGTCTGTCGTAATCGTTTAAGTCAATACATTTGAGTGTTATCGTCTTGGTCGTCTTGTCCATTGTCAATCGCTTTGTACAAACGGTAATATTTTGTATCTCCCGTTGACTTGAACAACTGCCACAAAATGTTTTTCATCAATAGCAGTTTGTGCAAGTGCAACTTTAATATTCGCTAGATTTTTTCCGTATAGCCCAATTCGTTGAGCATATAGGCGCTGTTGCGCCAATTTTCTTTGACCTTTACCCACAAACTGAGATGGACGGGAGCGCCCAACAATTTTTGTGCGGAAAGTCGCGCATTGGTGCCAATTTCTTTAATCATTGCACCATTGTGTCCCAAAATGATGGGTTTATGAGATGCCTTTTCCACAATGACGTTGGCATCAATTTCCCACACGTCGTTTTCAAAAGCCATTTTGTTGAGTTGGATGCCAACACCGTGAGGAATTTCCTTGTCACAACACAAAAGGATTTTTTCTCTGATCAACTCGCAAACCAAAAATCTTTGGCTTTTGTCCGTCAAATCGTCTTCTTCAAAGTACATTTGGTTGCCTGTAAGATATTTTTTGAGTGCTTGTTTCAGTTGTTCTACGTTGCGATTGCGTTTGGCTGATACGCAATAAACTTCCTTGATGCCGTCAATTTGGTTGAGTTTTGCAAGTTCCACCATCAACTTTTCCGTTTGTGTGATGTCAATTTTGGTGGCAACGACAACAACGGGAATTTTTGTTGCAATATACTTTTCAATCAATGCAATTTCTCTTTCGTTGAGAGGTTCGTGTCCGTCAAACACTGCCAAGATGCAATCTACACCTTGTGTTGCCGTATCAATGGAACGTTGCATATAATCGCCCAAACTGTTGCGTGACTTCAATGCACCGGGGGTGTCCACAAAAACAATTTGGCTGTCATCATCCGTCCACACACCCAAAATGGAATCGCGTGTCGTTTGAGGCTTGGGGGATACGATGGAAATTTTTTCTTTAATAAGTGCGTTGAGCAAAGTAGATTTGCCCGCATTTGGCATACCTACGATGGCAACAAAACCAGTTTTTCTCATTGAATATTACTCTCTTTTAAAATAGTATCTTGCAAGTTGAACATTGTTTCTTTTTCTTCTTGTTCGGCATGGTCATAACCAAGCAAATGCAACAGGCTGTGCACCGACAAGTAGCAAATTTCCCACAAGTCGCTGTGTCCGTTTTCTTGTGCTTGTTTTTCAACCACCGTTCGGCAAATAAAAACGTCACCTAAAATGTAGTCGCCCGTATCCAAGTTGACGTCTGCATCAAAACTTTCGTCCAAAATTTCCCCTGCCACAATGTCCAACATAGGGAAAGACAACACGTCGGTTTCTTTTGGCTCGTCACGATATTGCTCGTTGAGTTGGGCAATTTCCTCTTCATCCAAAAAGGTGACGGAAATTTCCACTTGCTTTGGTTGATTGAGCCTTGTCAACGTTTGTTCAAAAATATCGGCGATTGCTTTTTCTTCCTTGGGAGAAGCCCCTTCAAAAATAATGGTCATTTCTTTACCCTTACGTCTGTGTACAAAATTCTTTCGTGTTGAACACCTTGATAGGTTGCCAAAATTGTGCTTTTGATAATTTCAATTTCTCTAAACGTAATGTCGCAGTTGACAAATTGTTTGTTGAGTTCTCTTTCTTTGATAACGTTTTCAACAATGATGTCTGCTTCTTCTTTGTTTTGGTTGGCACGAAGGGCTGCTTCGCAAGCGTCACAAATCATCAAAATTGCAGAAATCTTGCTTGTGGGACGAAGTCCGTCGTAGCAGTAGTTGTCTACGGGCAATTCGCCGTCGGTGTAACGCTTTGCTTTCAAATAGAAGTAAGCAATGGGCATTGTGCCGTGATGTTCAACAATGGCTCGTTGAATTTCCACAGGCAATTTTGCTTCCTTTGCCATTGCCAAGCCGTTGATGACGTGGCTCTTGATTGTTGCAACACTTGCTTCGGGAGTCATACTGTCGTGGGGGTTGGCTTGTCCCATTTGGTTTTCGTAAAAATACTTGTGGTTTTTCATCTTGCCAATGTCGTGATAGTAAGCACAGGCACGGGCAAGGAAGGTGTTTTCGCCAATTGCTGCTGCACATGCTTCGCAATAGTTGGCAACTGTGAGGCTGTGATTGAAAGTTCCAGGTGCTTTTTGGAAAAGTTGTTTGAGCAACGGCGCCGACGTAGAGGAAATTTCTGCCAATCTAAAGTCAGACACAACGTTGAACACTCTTTCCAAAATGGGAACCAACAAAAACATAAGCATAACGCTGATAGGGCCGGATGCAAATGCATAACCCCATTGAATCAACAATGCTGTAAGGTCAAATGCTTCAACGTAAATAAAGTAAACGATACTTTGAATCAAAACTGCCACCAACCCCAAACCAAAGCCAATGTAAACGTATGTCATACGGCGATAGTGATGGTTTGTGGTAACACTGGCAATCAAAGTCATTGTCGTACCTGCAAACAAAATGTACAAGCATTGGCTGTCAATGTTTCCTTCTGCAAACAAAACTCTGCTTACAAAATAAAGCAATACAACGGCAAAGTTGGAAAGATAGCCCGAACGAGATGATTCGATAAGTAAAGACAAAATCAATGCACACAAGGTAAATGGAACTGCAACGACGTTGTCATTGAACAAAAAAGCAAAAAGCAAAATTATGGCGTAAGAAATGACCAACGTTGAACAAATGGTTGCAACGGATTTTGCCTTAGACATCAAACCTTTGATGGAGAAACCCAAATAAAAGAACAAGCCCGATTCCAAAATGAACACGATTGTGCAAATAATGAAAACGTTGGTCCAATCAAGTTTTGCCCAATTGGGTAAAAGTGTCAATCCACACAATGCCAAAAATGTAAGTATCAACGTGAACGCGACTAGCGCGTTGTTTTTTCTTTGAAGAACTGTTCTCTTCATTTTTGTTCTCCTCTTTCGTATGCTTTGACGATGGCTTGTACCAAAGGATGACGCACCACGTCTTTTTCGCTGAAACGCACAATGGAAATTTGTTCAACGTCCTTCAAAATGCGTACAGCATGTTTAAGTCCGGAAAGTTTTCCTTCAGGAAGGTCTATTTGTGTAAGGTCACCCGTGATGACCATTTTGCTGTTTTCTCCCAAACGGGTGAGAAACATTTTTATTTGTTCTTTCGTTGTGTTTTGCGCTTCGTCCAAAATGATGAAAGCATTGGACAACGTACGACCACGCATATATGCCAAGGGGGCAATTTCAATCATACCCTTTTCCATAAGTTTTTGATAGGTTTCCATACCAAACATTTCTTGCAAAGCATCGTACAAAGGTCTGAGATAAGGATTTACCTTTTCTTGCAAGTCGCCCGGCAAAAAGCCCAACTTTTCGCCTGCTTCAACTGCGGGACGTGTAAGGATGATTTTGTCCACCTTTTTTGCCTTGAAAGCATTTACAGCCAAGGCAACTGCCAAGTAGGTTTTGCCTGTACCTGCAGGGCCAATGCCAAAGTTGACGATGTTTTTGTTGATGGCATCAACGTACTTCTTTTGACCGACAGTCTTGCATTTGATGGGGTTGCCTCTATGCGTCAAAGCAACGACACCATGCAAAAGTTGATCGATTTCGTCCAACTTTCCGTCTTTTGCGCAATCACAAAAGTATTGAACACGACCAATGTCCAAAGAGGTTCCGTTTTCCACGCAGTTTGCCATCTTTTTGATGACGGCAAGAGCCGTTTCAACGTTTTCTTTTTCCCCTTTGATGCAGTTTTGTCCGTCAAGCAACACCACCGACACACCAAAGTTGTCGCAAACGGCCTTGACGTTTTCGTCCATAGTGCCAAATACCCTTATCAAAAGGTCCATATTGTCAATGGGAATTTGTTGAGTAATTGTCAAAATTTCAATTCTCCGTTGTAATTTGTATTTCTGCATACGCCAAAACGGTAACTCCGTCTTGTCCGTATAGATATTGTACGCTTTGAGGATTGCACCCAAGTTTTTTTGTTGCCTCCAACAATGCTGAATTTTGCGCTTGTTGTTGATACTCTTGGCGAGTGGGCAACACCACCACTTGTTTTGTGCAATAATAAGTTATTTTTTCAATTGTTATTGCAAAGGGAAAGGTTTGAACAACCAAACTTTCCTCATCAAAACTGTCAAAAGGGCAAGGTTTTTCCAAAATCAACTTGCCAATGATAAGTCTTGTTGCAACGAAAGTTTCGCCTGTGCGCTCAAACGCCGTGATTTGCTGTTGATAGGGGCAAAACACCTCCACACACACTTTTGCCCAAATGGTTGCAAGGGCATACACGTCTTGCATGGTGCCGTCAAAAAAGGTCGTTTTTCCCAAGACAAGCAATTGACCTGCTTTTACTTTGTCGCCAACGGCAACTTGTGGCGTGCCTTGGATGACCACCATCTTTGTAATTTCTCCGTCAAAGTTGGCAACAACGTCGCGTGATTGTGTAAAATCTAAAGGGGGTTCCACCGTAGTTTTTGCCACCGTTTCAATACACAAAGTGCAACCTTTCTTCTCTACAAAACAATATGCCAAATCCAACTTGCGCGAAAGAGTTGCTTCCACTTTTTTTGTGTCAATTGTCCACATAAAAGCGCCCAAAGAAACTCCACTTTCGTCAAGCACACTTTGCACCATTTCAAAGGCAACTGCACCGGTGCATTTGAGTTGCAAATAAAAACAAGGCATACCCAAAAGCATTGTCAATAAAATGACGATTGCAACGCTTATTGCCACGTTTTTGACCAAAAAAGTCTTTATTTTGCCAAAACCTTGAATTTCAACATTTTTTATATTGTAACACTTTTTTGTTAAATAATCAATACTTTGTTGTCTATATTTGAAAGGTACCGTCAACCTAAATTGTTTTGCGTTTTCTCTCGTTATTGCAACGGGAATGCCCAAACTAATTAAATTGTGGGCAAGTTTTTCAACGTTTAGTCCTTCCACCAAAAAAGTAACCTTATTCATGCCAAGACACCCCCAAAATTTTGCCTTTGACAATGGCAAAACCCTTTTGCAATTGACACAAAGAAAGCTCCTCTCCGTTGACGCAAATGAAACCTTTTTTCAAAGCAATTTTTATGCAGGTTGTGGAAAAATCTTTTATGCCACAATGCCCTTCTACGACAACTACCTTGCCCGAATAAACGGCATATTTGTATCCACCCAAAAGGGTGGCAACTTCCAAATCACAAACTGATGAAATTTCTTTTTCAAAAGCCAAATTTTTCTCCTGACTTTATTATATGTAAGAAAACTTGCATAAAAAATAAAAAAAACCACTTTCAGTTGAAGGTGGTTTTGATTTTTGTTAATGAATTTTTGATTAAATCGTACAACGACAAAAATACGACCAAGTTGGTGGCAAGTTGTACCAAATAAAAGACAATGCCACGAAGGTAATACACAAAAAAGCGATGCCAAAAATCTTGCCAAACACCAGTAAACAAACCAACGTCCACCAAGGAAGTCAAAAAGGAAAATCCAATGCAAAAAACCAATGCCAAGCCCGTTGCCCAAAACTTGTTGAACCACTTTTGTTTTGCACAAAGCCAAAAAGTCAACGCAACCAACGGCCAATGGATTGCATAGGAAACAAGCCAAGTGCCAAATCCCCAAATGAAATACTCAACCACCACGAAAATGAGGGTTGACAACACTCCAAGTGGGCCAAAAACTGCACCAAAAACTGCTGAAAGAAGGGTCACCAACTCCACGTTGGGAACCAGCGACAACAGTAATTTTGCACATTCCAAAAGGGCCGTCATAACGGCCACAATGGCAAGATTGATTGCAGATGAAAACTTTTTTTCAATCACTTTACCAATAAATAACTCCCACATAAATTGTGCAACCATCTTCAATGGTCATTTGAGTAATGCCCAAACCACTTGACCACAAAGTTTCTCCTTTGTAGTCAACAAAAACGGCATATTGCGATACGTCAAAATCAGATTGTACCGAGGTGTAAACGTAAATATATGCGCCTGACAAAGGATTTTCTTCCAACGAGCCAACTTTTGTCAAATAGGCACCATACCCCGAATCGGTATAGGCAATCTCCAAATTATATTCTTCTTGCAAATATTGCAAGACGGACAAAAAGCCTTTGTCTTTTTTTACCTTGGTCAAATCCACCGTGTACTCGGTCGGTTGATCATAACCAATGACAACGATTATGCTTCCATCGTCATACGTTTGTTGCCCACAACCTGCCAACAGCAAGGTCAAACAGACCAAAAATATTGCAATTGATTTTTTCATAACAACTCTCCCTTTTCAAAATAAAAGGTCCTCAAGAAAAACTTGAGGACCATTTACTTTCAAAAATTAGCCGTTCATTTCATCAAGCAATTTCTTGATTTGAGCAACGAGTTCGTCTTCTTCCGTTTCGGGTTGATTGCGAATTTGTTCAATCTTCTTGATGATTTCATCGTCATTTTGAGGTTGATATGCAACTTTTTCTTCAACAGGTGCAACTTCAACTTCTTCTTTTGGTTCGGTTTTTTTGTTGATGTCTACCAAAAGTTGTTCTACTTGGGCAACGATGGGTTCTTCTACTGCAACGGAAGGGGCAACCACTTCTTGAGGTTTTTCCTTTTTAGGTTGAGGGGATTTGGGTTTTGCAGGGGATTTGGGAAGTTTGATGGAAACGACTTTGCCTGTATCGATGATTTCATCAATGAGGGCGTTGGATTCGTCGTCTGCGTTGTCCAATGCGATGATTTTGATACCATACTTTTTGAGCAAACGATAGAAATATACCAAGTCTCCGCCACCTGCGATAACTGCAACTGCATCAAGTTGATTGTTGGTAAGAATTGCTTCTACTGCATCACAAGCAATTCTGCTGTCAAAAACTTTTGAATTGCGTTTTTTGACGCGCATAGGCAATTTGATGTCAAAACCAGCGTTTGTGGCATCAACAAGAATTTTCTTGTGCTTTCTTTCATACGCACCATAAACTTTACCGATGACAATGTCACCCATTTTGGCAACTTGTTCGATAATGTTGTCATAGTGTTCTTTTTGTAAAGATGCATTGTCTAAGTCGATGAATAATGCGATTGTTTTGCCTGTCAACATTGTTATACCTCCAGAAGGTCTTTATGGTTTATATTATTTTATACTAAACTGTCAATTTTGTAAATACTTTCTTTGAAAATAAAACAAATATTGTTGCGCCAAACCACTGAGATCGCCAAATTTTTGCACGAAAAAGGTTGAAATTTGACTTTCGCTCAATCCTGTTTCAAAATATTTGTGATAAACTTTTTTAATCCACGTATCCACGGGGAAAACTTTTTGGTGGCCAACACCAAACAACAAAATGCAATCGGCAACCTTTGGGCCAACGCCACTCAACGAGCAAAGAACCTTTCTTGCTTGGTCGCTGTCCATAGTTTTTAGACTTTCAAAGTCGAAGTTTCGCAATTGATTTGCAAGGTTTACCAAATACTTTGCTCGATAGCCTGCACCAATACTTTTGAAAAAACTTTCGTCTGCCGTTTGAAGTTGTTCAAGAGTGGGAAACGCCCAACCAAATTCCGTTTTATTTCCCAAACCTTTGCACATACGGTCAATTATTTGTTGAATACGTTTGATGTTGTTGTTGGCGGAAATTACAAAAGAAACCGTCATTTCATAAGGGTTTTGGTTAAGTATGCGAATACCTTTTCCAAACTGACATGCTTGTTGCAAAATCTCGCCGTGGCTTGACAAAAGGTCTATCGCCTTTTGATAGTCCTTGTCCAAGTCAAAGTAATGGTAAAAATAGTCCACGTCCTTTGTAATGATGTGGATTTCATCATCGAACTGCACCACCCGTGCCATTTTGTCAAGAGAAATTACAACGTAACCGCTTTCAGTTTTTTCATAGCGAAAAACTTGTCCACACTCCAAAACGTCACAAACGTCAAAGTTGGGGCAATTTTTTAATATAATTTTGTCCGAGAATTTTTGTATCATAATAATAAAAAAAGTTGCATTGTAAAAATGCAACTTTCTTTTTAAAAGTTAGTTTCTTATTTGCTTTGAGGATATACGGAAACTTGTCTTTTGGTCTTGTTGATTCTTTCAAATTTGACAACGCCGTCAATAAGTGCAAACAAAGTGTCGTCTTTGCCGATACCTACGTTGTGGCCGGGGTGGAAGTGTGTACCACGTTGTCTAACAAGAATGTTACCTGCAGATGCAAATTGTCCGTCTGCTCTTTTGGCTCCCAAACGTTTGCTTTCGCTGTCGCGACCGTTCTTTGTGGAACCCATACCTTTTTTATGAGCAAATAATTGTAAATTAATGAACATTTTGAACAACCTCCAAATTCATATAGTCGGAATACTCTGTTTGAAAATCGCTTAATCCACACAACATTGTATCCAAAATAACATCGGCATCGTGCCTTTGTTGTTTGGAGACGTTTTGTGGAATTGCAAAACTCAAACTGCCTTGTTGACAATTTCTATCAAAGTTCAAGTTGATTTTTGCCACTTGCAACAAGCCCAAAAGAGCCGTTTGTACCAAAGTGGAAATGCCTGCGCACACGATATCTTCTCCTTGACAAGCATAGCCCGTGTGTCCACAACAACTTACTTTAACAATAGAATTGCCTTTTTTTTCAATTTTGATGTCCGTCATACCAGTTTATTAGCCAATAGATTCAACTTTCAACTTGGTGTACGGTTGTCTGTGACCTTGACGATGACGAATGTTCTTTTTGGGTTTGTATGTGAAAATGTTGATTTTTTCACCTTTGCCATGTTCAAGCACAGTTGCAATTACTTTCACGCTTGCTGCGTCACTTGCGACGGAAAGATTGTCACCGTCACATACGAGCAACGTTTCAAGTTCGACTTTGGAACCTACTTCTGCGTTGAGTTTTTCAACTTTGAAGATTGTACCTTGTTCTACTTTGTATTGCTTACCACCTGTTTTAACAATTGCGTACATTGTAAATACCTCCCTTCTCCAGACTCGCTAACTTTTGCATTTTGCAAAATTCGGGTGAGTGCAAAAAAGCACGACTTTAATGACCCTTAATAAGCGGCCGACAATAATCATACCTTAAACATAGTCGTTTGTCAATCAAAAAGTCGCATATTTTGATTTGTTGTGCAAATAATGTAGGGTTTTATACTTTTAGTCGTATTGTGGAAGTTTATTTTCCTGATACGACTTTTTTGTTGGCAAATGAATTTTTAGAGAATAACAATTATCTAATAACCCTCCTTGTATCTATAAGTTCTCCTGCCTTATATCTTTTCTTGAGCCGTGAGTGATGGCTTTGTAATCACTCTCCCCTGTTTATAATGCCTTGTGGCAATAAAAATATATTAAATGGCGTAAGCCGAAGGAGTAAAAAAATGAAATTGTACAAAAAAGATGGTGTCTACAAAGACAAAAAAACAGGTGAAGAAAAACGTATCACAAATTTTTACCTTGAATGTGGAAATACATTAGTGCCTATTAACGTGCCTTATTTTCCTAATTCAAAATGCAATGACCGTGATCCACAATACCCAGTTCGTATCGGTATTCTTTCTTCGTTTGCAGAAACTCTTCCTGATAAAGACAATTCCAAAGCAGTTGTCGCCAAATAATTAATTGTAGGTGACATACATGTTTTTGAAGTTGCATTCAATTCGTGGCGAAGAATTCTGGGTGAATCTGAGCAACGTACTTTATTTTACGTCTACGTCAAAAGGTACTCAGTTGGTATTTGTTGACGATAGGACGGAATATGTACGTGAGACAGTTGACCAAATTGGTGCGCATCAAATTTTTACTAAATTTGTGTAAAATTTTTAATTTTGACAAAACGTGTAAAACGTGAAATCAACAAATTTTGTGGATAACTTAGTTATCACAATATATAGTAAGTATTTTTCTATTAGCCACCATAAAAACACTATATTTTGCGAACCGCTTGGGGCTTGTCCAAGCGGTTTGACAAAAGGTGTAATAAGGTGTAAAAACGTGTAATTTTCGTCGTATATTTCATACGGCGCAGGGGGTTCAAATTGCATTTACGTCAAATGGAAATAGTCCAAGACGTGGATAAGTTAAAGGTTGACTTGCAAAAAGTCTTTATGACTTATCGAACGATTAAAAAGTGGGCTTATATAAATCATGATAAGGACGATACGCGTCCGCATTATCATATATATCTTAATTTTGGAACGTCTGTTGATTCGTTGCGTGTTGCTAAGTGGTTTGAATTAGATTATACAACTCCGGATGGTAAGTATCATACCGGGGAGCAATTCATTAATAAAGTGCAAGGGCGCACGGTGGATATGCTTAAATATCTAATTCATGGTAACGAGTCACAAAGAGATAAATATCAATATTCGCCAAGCGATGTTGTTGCAAATTTTGATTGGCAAAAAGAGATTGCGTTAGGTGATATTATTGGCGATTTTGAGCATTACAGTTATGCACAGCAATTGGCCGTTATTGAGCAGATGCCTTTGTCGGAAAAACCATCAAATTATCGCAAACTTAAAAATTTATGGGAAATACATTGCCAAGCCGAAACGTTGAAAACGGATAGACATATTGACGTTGTATTCGTTGATGGTGAAGCTGGCGCTGGCAAAACATATTACTCTAAAAAACTTTTGGAAAAAATGGGTTTAGACTATTGCGTTAGTTCTTCCAGCAATGACCCATTTCAAGATTATTTAGGGCAACGTGCAATTATATTAGATGATTTGCGTGATAATGCTTTTGATTTAGTTGACCTGTTGAAAATCTTAGACAATAACACTTCTTCTTCTGCTAAAAGCAGATTCAATAACAAGGTATTTAACGGTGACGTAATTGTAATTACTTCGTCAGTACCAATAAGCAAATGGTACGTTTACAAGGAAGATTGTTTAAAAGAAGATTTGCAACAACTATATAGACGTATTAGTTGTTACGTTAAAGTCACTAAGGAAAGCGTGTTTGTTTATGAGCAAGGTCTTAATAAACTTGGTATGCCTAACGGTGTTGCATTATGTTATGAAAATACGTTGATTCAAAATCAACCAAAGAAAGAAAATAAGTTTTCATTTGGTAATTATTTTGGTGAGATTTGTCCGTCTTCTAAAACACCGTTTGATAATGGTATTAAAAAGCAGGCAACGTTGTTTGATGACGGCGAACTTCCTTATTAAGTAGATATCAAACCGTTAAAGGTTTAGATAAATAATTTTAGGAGTTATAAAATATGCGAGTAAAAAGAAAAAGTTTAATTATTGTAACAGTCATTGCTGTTATTGCTTTGTTGGGTGTTGTAGGCTTGGGTTTGGTTGTCAATGACCAAATTTCCACACTTGAATTGAAGAGTTGGAATTACATTGTAGCTGATTTGGACAGTGAAGGTGAACTCGATTCAAGTGACGAAAACATTGTAACCAAAGATTATATCAAAGTTGATGGTTTGGAAATTACAGTAAACGAAGAAGCTGAAATTACATATCGCGTTGTATTCTATGACGAAGACAAAGAATACATCAGCGAAACTGATGAATTGACAACAGATTTTCAAGATTCTGAAATTCCCGAAGGTGCAGAATATTGTAAAATCGTTATTACACCTGTTGACGATAACGAAATTTCAATTTTTGAAAAAGGTGACTTTGTAGAAATGCTTAACGTTAAATACGCAAGATAGTTTTTAGGGGGTGTTATTATGAAATTTACTAAAAAACTTTCTTTGTCTATCATTTCGTTTAGTCTTGCTTTTGTTTTGGCTTTTGGCGTAATGGCTTGTATTTTCATTGTTAAGCCTATCAATACAACGGCTAACGATATTAATCATACGGAACAACTTGCTTTTGGCAATTTGAACAAACCTGGCAAGATTTCTTTGACACAATATACACCTACCAATTCTGAAAACGGAAACGTTGCAACTCCGGATGAAGGTGAAAGTGTTACTATTGTAGCGCGCCATGTTGATGAAGGCCTTGTATTAGGTTTTACTTGGGAGTTGTCTTGGGTTGATTCTTCCGGTTGGGCAGAAGGAAAATCTGTTGAAGATTACCTTTCTCTTGACGTGGGTTCAGACTTGACCGTAGAAAATGGTTATCAATCAGCAGATATTCGTTGTTTGCAACCTTTTGGCACTCAAGTTGTACTGACTGTTAAAGTACCGAAAACTAACGTATCAGAAACCTGTACAATTGACTATAAACAAAGAGTTGTTAGTTGTACGTTTTTCATTGGTGCACCTATTAACTCTAGTTTTGGTGTTTCTGGTTTTCAAGGTTCTTCGTCCGATCCTCTTCTAGAAAGCAGTGTCAATGTACAAAATTCTGTTCCTTTATATTATTTTAGTTCTCTTGGTACTGATTTTGAGCAAGGCTATATTTTGGGTTTTGACCAAGAGGCTACGTTCGATGGCGAACCTGCATTTGGCATTAGGTTTAGTTATTCCGACGTATATTCGCTTTCTATTGAAGATAAAGTCGTAGATAATGGTATTTCAGCAAAACCTACGCAAACTTACTTGGATGCTTTCGTTAGTGCCGGTTTAACGCCGAAAGAAAACGCAATAAACGGTGTCTCTGTTACTGTTGGTGGTATGACTTATGCAAACTTTATGTTTGATTGTTTTGTTGAAACACCATTTAATAACGTTACACAATTCAATGCTTTTTTGACTGCATTGCAAGGTAAAGCTGGTCAAACGTTGGTTACGTACGAAGTATGGGAAGGTTATATCGATGGTACGTCTATTAGATACACTTTTAATCTTTCTTTTAGCGAACAAGACTTAACTATTGTCAATTATACAGAAGATATTGATTTGACGTATTCGGGCATTGTATTCTAATTGTAGGTATAAAAAGCCAAAGTGCCTTTGCATTTTGGCTTTTTTAATTAGGTGATAAAATGAAAAGAAAAACTAAAAAATCGTTTTTGACTATTTTTATTATGGTTTTGGTTTTAGTTTTGGTTGTTGGTTTTTTGAATATTAATTCGCAAAATTTTGATGATGCAAATTTTTGCGTTGAGTATAAAGATAAAACCTTTTCCGAGCGTGGAAAATCAATATCTTTGCCCTGTGAAGACAAGGCTGTTTTCTACGTTAAAAATTGTGATTCGTTTACAGTAAAGGTTGTTCCTAATTATCTTTTGGATGAAGATATCAATTATTACGTCAATAATGAAGAATTTTCTTTTTTTGAAGAAAAAGATTTTACTTATTATTTTGATATCACAATCACAGCCAATGGTTTTTCAATTAATTGTGACAATGATTTAAGTTTGGTTGGCGTGTTATCTCGTTTGTGGGGTGACGTTGAAGTTGTTTGTGATACGAACGTAGAATATCCGTTTTTGTTGGTTGTTTCAAATGGTCAGGAAGACATAGAAATTCAACTTTCACAAATGACAGGACAAATTAATGAAATAGAATTGAATTACAACCAAATTATTTTCTAGGAGATATAAAATGTCAAAACTTATTCAAAAATCTATTATATTTTTGCTTTGCATAACGTTGTTTTGCATGTCAACAATTAACGTTGTTTGCGTGTTTGCTAACACCGGTGATTTTGCAAATTCAAACGTAATGGACGATTTGGCAAGTATTGAAAATTTTGACTTTAGTAAATATCCATATAACGTTGATGGCGATTTGTCTATTTTAAATTTCGTTGAGTATGGTTACACGTTGCGCAGTGGAGATAGGTACAATTTTGGGCTTTACGTTTACTTATACAATCCACAAAGATTGAACATTGTAGATAACAAAGCAAATAAAATATTGTTTGGCGTATCTTATTCCACTGCTGTTGATGGTGTCACCGTTGTTGACAAATACGAAAAATTCGATTTGCAATTTTGCAATAAATCAGACGATAATTTGTTCTACAAATTTCGTGTTGTAGATAGAAAGTCGGCTGTTGACGGTAAGTATATTTTTGACCGTGTTGATTCAACTTCACGTAGATATGACGTTGCAGAAATTGAATTATCTTTGTCTGGAGCTATAAACGCAATTGCTTATAGTGTCGGTGGCACTTATGTCTTTACCGGCTTTGCAAAAGGTTGTGGCTATGATAAATCTGCTGACAGCACGTTAACTTGTGAAATTAAACAACTTGAAACGGTTACATTAGACGTACATAGCACAACGTTCCGTACCGGGGAATATAAAGAGCACCACCAACACGATTTAACAAGTGTATATTTTTCTGTTCCTAATGAGTTGTTGACCAAATATGGCGAAAATCTTCAGAAGATTAAAGCCGAGTGGTACGAATACGTAACAACACCAATTTTCATTACGGATAATTCAACAATTTATTACGATTTAGGAAAATATTTGGGTATAAACGTAGGTGATCCCACACAAATGGATTCTAGAGTTCCATACACTTTGTATTCTTCTGAAGTGCCTTTTGCAGAACACGAAGATGCGTTTCGTTTTAATTATCCTTGGCCGGAATCATTGGAACCTGGTATTGTATGCGAACAAATAGATTGGTTATTTGATACGAACGGCGTTGATTTGTCTGAGTATAGCCTTTCTAAAAGTCGCATTAAAAATTATGCTTATAATTATTTTGGTACTGAATATTTAGATATTCCTGGTATCAATATTAATTCCGATTTGTTTTCTAATGAATTAGACGTAAATCGTTCTTCAGTTGCCTACGTTGGCGAAGATCTCCACCATAAATTAGTTGAAATTGATGCCGGCGATAAGTATAACTTGTTGGGCTATAACGATAATTATTCTTTTTTTCAACAATTTTTTAAGTGGTTGTTTGGCAATGCGCCCAGCGAAGTTGATTCTAGTTATTATGACATTTCGCCTATTCACAAAGTGACGTCTGCTGATATGCAATCTAGTAATCTTGCAACACAATTATTTATTGGTGAGGAAGACGTTGTCGATTTTACTGCGTTTTACACAAATGCTGTAGCACAAAACGAAACGGTCTTTTTGTTTAGATTTGCCGAAACTGATTATTATTCTAATATTCTTAGCGGTTATTCTTTTAGTTCAGTTTTTGGTAATTCTTCATATTTTATTGATCAAGAAATTGCCGTTGCTATCCTTACCGTGTTTTTTAATTTTGACGTAATTGAGTTGACATTCTCTAAAGACGGTGTGTATTCAGTTATTCCTGCTGTTTCTAGTCCTGTCAATATTTTTGGCAACGTAACCGTTCCGGAAATAATTGAAAGATTTGATTGGTTAGATTGGTTAAATGGCTCAATTGCTTCCATTATGGGACTTATTATTATTGTATTTATTACTTTGATAGTTGTCCGTATAATCAAATTTTTTAATGCTCTAAACAATCAACGAAAAATCAACGAAATATATCGTAAAAATAAGAAAAAATGAAAAAACAAATAATAAATATTTTGTTGGTTGTGTGCATCGCCTTTTTGATTGGTTATATATTGTACACAGCCAACAATTTAAGAATTTAATGACGTAGTCAATTTAATTATGAAAACAAGAATATTTAATTATCGCCATCTAATATGTGTTTGGATAACAATCATTTTTATTGCACTGAGTGTATTGGTATATAATTCAGCATTTTATAGAGTTGGCGACTCGATAATAGATTTTTTTAATTCTATTATTTACTATTTCTGCTTTATTTTTGGCTTAAATAGTCCTTTTGATATTACGGTTAACAATTTACCCATTTATCCTGGGTGGGTATATGATACGCCGGTAACAATGCTTCCTGAAACGTTGGAAATTTTTGCTCAGTGTTGGGAAATTTTTATTGTTCAAATTTTTGAATTTGACAATTTTATGGCGTATTTGTACGACTTATCAGATATTGTTGCCGTAGTATCTAAGGCGCTGTTATTGTTCGTGCCTATATATCTTTTGTTGACTTGGGTTAGTTCTTTTAACGAAACAACTAACAATGATTATAACGTTGACTCATCACTTTTGAAAGTGTTTAAAAATGTTT
>JAFQWS010000024.1 GCA_017407305.1 Clostridia bacterium | reverse complement strand
TGTCGGTGATTACGTAACCACCTGTGGGGAAGTCGGGGCCTTTGATAATCTTCATCATTGAAGAAAGTTTGATGCTTTTTTCATCTATGTAGGCAATTACGCCGTCAATAACTTCAGTAAGGTTGTGGCTGGGAATATTTGTTGCAAGACCAACTGCAATACCGGAAGAGCCGTTGACCAACAAGTTGGGGAAACGTCCGGGAAGCATGTTGGGTTCTTTGGTGGAATCGTCAAAGTTGCGACTCCAACTGACGGTATCTTTGTCCAAATCTCTCAAAAGTTCCAAAGCAATGGGGGCAAGTTTTGCTTCGGTGTAACGCATTGCTGCTGCACTGTCGCCGTCCACGTTGCCGTAGTTTCCTTGTCCGTCCACCAAGGGGGCGCTCATGGAAAAGTCTTGTGCCAAACGCACCATTGCATCATAGATTGAAGAGTCGCCGTGGGGGTGATATCTACCCATGCAGTCACCGACAATTCTTGCAGATTTGCGATAAGATTTGTCGGGGGTTACGCCCAATTCGTACATTGAGTACAAAATTCTTCTTTGAACAGGTTTCAAACCGTCTTCAACGCGAGGGATGGCTCTGTCCAAAATAACGTATTCGGCATAGGGAATCATGCTGTCGTGCATAACCTTATCCATTGACTTGGTGATAAGGTTGCTTCCGTCTGGCAATTTTATCATATCACTTTTGATATCGGAAATTTCTATTTGTTTCATAGCCTTTTTCTCCTATCTATTAGTTGAATTCATCAAAAGTCTTGTCAACGTCACGATTGAAATCGGCGTGTTGAATTATGTACTCTTTGCGAGGATCAACTTGGTCGCCCATAAGGTCGCTGACAATTTTTTCCGTCGAACTTACGTCGTCGAGTGTGACACGCATAAGCGTGCGTGTTTCGGGATTCATTGTAGTGTCCCAAAGTTGGCTGGGGTTCATTTCGCCCAAACCTTTGTATCTTTGCAATTCGTAACCACGTCCAAATTGTTCCACCAAACTTGCCAACTCTTCATCGTCGTAGGCATAGGCAACTTTGTCACGTTTGGAAATGCGATACAAAGGAGGCATACCAATGTAAACGTGTCCTTGTGTGATAAGTTCCTTCATGTAACGATAGAAGAAAGTAAGCAAAATTGCCCTGATGTGTGCGCCATCTTGGTCGGCATCGGACAAAATGATGATTTTGTCGTATTTCAAATCGTCAATGTTGAAGTCTTCGCCAATGCTTGTGTCCAAAGCAGAAATGATGGAACGAATTTCTTCGTTGGCAAGCACTTGGTCAATACGTTTTCTTTCGGCATTTAAAGGTTTGCCTTTGAGGGGCAAAATTGCTTGGAAACGTCTGTTGCGACATTGTTTTGCACTGCCACCTGCCGAATCGCCTTCTACGATAAACAATTCGTTTGCTTTGGCGTCACGTCCCGTGCAAGATGCCAGTTTGCCCACCAACGTGGAATTGAAAATGCTGTTTTTTTGACGGGTGACTTCCTTTGCTTTGCGTGCGGCTTCTCTGACTTTTGCAGATGCAATGGACTTTTTGATGATTGTTTCTGCATCTTTGACACTTTCCGACAAAACCTTGGAAAATCCTTCTTGTCCCAATGCTTCACAAGCAGTCTTCGCCTCGATATTGCCCAATTTTGATTTTGTTTGACCTTCAAATTGAACGTTTTTCATCTTGATGGACAATACTGCCGTGATGCCTTCACGGAAGTCTTCGCCCAAAAGGTTGTCATCTTTTGCTTTGAGCAAGTTTTTGCTTCGTGCATATTCGTTGAAAACTCTCGTCATTGCCGTTTTCCAACCCGTTTCGTGTGTGCCACCTTCGGGTGTGGGGATGTTGTTGACGTAGGAAACAAGGTTTTCAGAATAGCCGTTGGTGTATTGGAAAGCAAATTCCATTTCTAACGTTTCGTTTTTGGCATAGTAGGTCATGACCTTTTGATGGATGATGACCTTGTTGGAGTTCATATCTTTGACAAAGTCCACCAAACCACCGTCATATTTGAATTCGTGTGTGGGTTCGTCCAACACACGTTCGTCCGTCACAACAAAGTGAATGCCCTTGTTCAAAAATGCAAGTTCCTTGACTCTTTTTTCAATGGTGACACGATTCATCATCACACCGTGCGTGAAAACTCTGTCGTCTGCCAAAAAGGTGACTGTCGTTCCGTGTTTTGCCGATTTGCCAACCTCTTTGAGAGGACCTGTGGGGATGCCACTTTCTATCTTTTTGCCGTCTTGAGAGGGGTTGCTCTCAAAACGTTGAAAATACTCTTTGCCATTGCGACAGACGGTAATTTCCAACCAGCGAGAAAGCGCGTTGGTAACTGATGCACCAACACCATGCAAACCTCCCGAATAAGAATAGTTGTCACTGTTGAACTTGCCACCTGCGTGAAGTTGTGTAAAAACCACTTCTACACCCGACACTCCCAATTGAGGGTGAATGTCGGTGGGTATTCCACGACCATTGTCGCTGACGGTAACACTGCCGTCTTGGTGCAAGGTAATTTCAATTTTGTCGCAAAAGCCGTTGGCTGCTTCGTCAACAGCGTTATCTACGATTTCCCACAAAATGTGATGCAAACCGTTTTGTCCCGTTGTACCAATGTACATGCCGGGACGCAATCTTACTGCGTCAAGACCTTCCAGCACCTGTATATCTTTTGCATCATAGGTTATTTTACTCAATGGAATATACCTCCAAAGTCAATATTTTTCCCTTGTGACCAAGCCACGATATGGGCATGGTTTTAGA
>JAFQWS010000023.1 GCA_017407305.1 Clostridia bacterium | reverse complement strand
GACCATTCTCTAATCTTTTCGGGAGAGGCAATACCAATTTGAATTGATGCAAAATCATTCATAATGCCTTGTTTGGAGATGTTTGTTGTTTTCAATGCGGATACTGCTTGAACTTCTAAACCTTTATTGATAGACATTTGTATTTACCTCCTTATTATTCTTCATCCTCGGAGACGTCGCCAAACAAATCTCCAAGGTCGAACATTGATTGTTCTTCTTCATCTTCTTTGGAATCAAACAAGTTGTCAACAGAGAAGATGTCATCTGCATCTGCTGTGTCGATGTCGGCTGTGTTGATGTTTTCCAAATCCAATTCGTCGTTGTCAACGAAACTGTGCATTGCTTCTTTCTTTTGTTCTGCTTCGGCAAGAACTGTTTCGTTGTAGTCGGCTTCGTCGTCCGTTGCATCACGAATAACGATTTCTTCGCCGTCTTGTGACAATACTTTGATATCCAATGCCAATGCTTGCAATTCTTTTACCAAAACTTTGAATGCTTCGGGAACGCCGGGATCGGCAATGTTGTCGCCGTTTACGATGGCTTCGTAAGTCTTTACTCTGCCCACCATATCGTCTGATTTGATTGTGAGCACTTCTTGCAAGACGTTTGCTGCGCCGTATGCTTCCAATGCCCAAACTTCCATTTCACCAAAACGTTGGCCACCCATTTGTGCTTTACCACCCAAAGGTTGTTGTGTAACCAAAGAGTAGGGACCAATGCTTCTTGCGTGAATTTTGTCGTCAACCAAGTGGACCAATTTGAGCATGTACATATAACCGACTGTTACACGATTTTCAAAAGGTTCGCCTGTGCGACCGTCAAACAATTGAACTTTGCCGTCAACTTTGCCCGTTTCGGGGTTGACCATGCCCATTTCGTTAAACAATTGTTTGATGTCTTGTTCGGTTGCGCCGTCAAAGACGGGTGTGCAAACTTTCCAACCAAGCATTTTTGCCACCAAACCCAAGTGCACGTCCAAAACTTGACCGATGTTCATACGGGAGGGAACGCCCAAGGGGTTGAGGACGATTTGCAAAGGTGTGCCGTCTGCCATGAAAGGCATGTCTGCCACAGGCAAAATGCGAGAAACGACACCTTTGTTGCCGTGACGGCCTGCCATCTTGTCACCAACGGAGAGTTTTCTCTTTTGTGCAATGTATACACGGACAAGCTTTGTGACGTCTGCGGGAAGTTCGTCTTTGTTTTCTCTTGTAAATACTTTTACGTCAACAACGATACCTGCTTCGCCGTTGAGTACGCGCAAGGACGTGTCTCTTGTTTCGGCTGCTTTTTCCGAGAAAATTGCACGCAACAATTTTTCTTCGGGGGTAAGTTCTGCTTCGCCCTTGGGTGTGAGTTTACCTACCAAAATATCGCCGGGACGGACTTCTGCGCCAATACGAATGATGCCGTTTTCGTCCAAGTCTTTGAGCATATCTTCGCTTACGTTGGGAATTTCGCGAGTGAAGATTTCCGGACCGAGTTTTGTTTCACGACATTCAATTTCGTGTTCTTCAATGTGAATAGAGGTAAAGACGTCATCTTTGACCAATTCTTCAGAAATCAAAATTGCGTCTTCGTAGTTGTAACCTTCCCAAGTGGTAAAACCAATGAGAATGTTTCTGCCCAATGCAAGTTCGCCACCATCTGTGGAGTGACCGTCTGCCAAAACGTCGCCAACTTTGACTTGGTCGCCAATTTTTGCCAACGTTCTTTGGTTGATGCAGGTGTTTTGGTTGGAACGTACGAATTTTTTGAGTGTGTATTCGTGTTCTTTACCTTCGTTGTCTTTTACGACAATCTTGTCGGATGCTGCCTTTGTGACAACACCGTCCGTTTTGCTTGTTACCATGACACCAGAGTCGTATGCAATGCGTTCTTCAATGCCTGTTGCAACGATGGGTGCTTGAGGTTTCAAAAGGGGAACAGCTTGACGTTGCATGTTGGATCCCATCAAGGCACGGTTGATATCGTCGTTTTCCAAGAAAGGAATCAAACTTGTTGCAACGGATACAAGTTGCTTGGGTGTAACGTCCATAAAGTCAACTTCTTCGGGGGAGCATTCCAACGTTTCTTCACGTCTACGGCAGACAACGCGGTCTTTTGCAAAGTGGAAGTCGTCATCCAAAGGTTGGTCTGCTTGTGCGACGGTGTATTTGTCTTCTTCGTCTGCTGCAAGATAGACAACTTTGTCTGTGACTGTGTGCGTTGCTTTGTCCACAACACGGTAGGGTGCTTCGATAAAGCCATAGTCGTTGATGCGGGAATAACCCGTCAAGGAGGTGATAAGACCAATGTTTTGACCTTCGGGGGTTTCAATGGGGCACATTCTGCCATAGTGAGTGTAGTGAACGTCACGTACTTGGAAGGTTGCTCTTTCTCTGTTGAGACCACCACGACCGAGTGCAGAAAGTTTGCGTTTGTGTGTCAATTCTGCAATGGGGTTGGATTGATCCATAAATTGTGACAATTGGGAACTGCCAAAAAATTCTTTGATTGCGCTGGAAACGGGTCTTACGTTGATCAAAGATTGAGGTGTTGCTTTGTCGGGTTCTTGAATTGCCATTCTTTCGCGAATAACTCTTTCCAAACGTGCAACGCCCATTCTAAATTGGTTTTGCAACAATTCGCCAACGGAACGAACGCGTCTGTTTGCCAAGTGGTCAATGTTGTCGTCCGAACCAATGCCGTGTTTCAAATTGAGGTTGTAGTTGATTGTGGAGATGATGTCTTCTCTCGTGATGTGTTTGGGTGTGAGTTTGTCTCTGTTTTCGTGGATGAGAGCAATCTTTTCATCAACGGAAATGTCTTTGTCCAAAATGCTGTGCAATGCCAACAAGTTGACGTATTCGGTGATGGGACGTGCTTCGTCCAAAGAGAAATCAATGCCTTGATAATCGGGATCAGAGCCAAGATAGTAGTTGATATCTACTGTGTTGTTGCCCAAAACTTTTACGCGTGTGCCATCCTTGGCAATGACGTAAACAACGTTGTTGCCACTGTGTTGGATGTCGTATGCGATTTCTTCTGTGATGTAAGTACCGACTTCATATTTGCCTTTGAAACCTTGTACTGCTTCGGCAAGTTCCAAACCTTCAATGCGCAATGCCAAAGACAACTTTTTGTTGAATTTGTAACGGCCGACACGTGCAATGTCGTAACGTTTGTTGTCAAACAACAAGTCTTCCAACAATCTTCTTACCGATTCGTCTGTGGGGATTTCACCAGGACGCAAGCATTTGAAGATTTCAATCAATGCTTCCACTTGGTTGGAGGATGTGTCTTTGAGCAAGGTGTTGGTCAAGGTGATGCCAAATGACGTCAAAAATGCATTGCGAAGTTGTTTGCTTCCATCGGCAATTTCATTTTCGACGAAGAAGTTGAATTCTTCTTCTTCCTTTCTTGCTTCTTTGTCTTGTGTGGATTCGCCTGTTGCTGTGTCACGGCGAACTTCTTTTTTCCACTTGTCTTTGTTGTTGCGAACGTATTCTTTCCATTCGTCGCCACTTTTCAATTCTGCTTTGTGATTTTCGTAAAGGTTGTCCAACAAGGTTGCAACACTTTGTACGTCACAATTGCAAACTTGTGCCAAAGCCGTTGTGATGCCTTCGCCAAGTGCAGAACGGAAATATCTCAATGCCAAACGAAGTTGCGCATAGTTGAAGCAAAGTGCTTGATAGTTGTCTTGGTTCAAGCCATCTACCACTGCGCTTTTGAGTGCGCCAACAAATTCTTCGTTTTCTTTTGCAGACCAGAAAGCAACGTGTTTTTCCAAAAGATATTGTTCGTCCAAAAGACGTGCCAAAATGTTTTCGTCTGTTGACAAACCAATTGCTCTGAGCAAAATAGTCATGGGCAACTTTTTGTTTTTGTCAATGTGAACGTACAAAATTTCTTTGTCGGTGTCGTGTTCAAATTCCAACCAACCACCACGCATGGGGATGATTTGTGTATTGTATTGAGGTACACCACTTTTCTTTTCGGGGGCTACCAAGCAGTAGATACCAGGGGAACGAACAATTTGGGAAACGACAACACGTTCTGCACCGTTGATGATGAAAGAACCCGTGTCTGTCATTTTGGGGAAATCGCCCATAAAGACTTCTTGGTCAATTGTTTCGCCTGTGTCTTTGCGTGTCAATCTTACGTTGATTTTCAAAGGAGATGCATACGTTGCATCACGCAAACGACATTCTGCTTCGGAATACTTGGGTTGTGCGTCCATTGAAAATTCTTTAAATTCCAAAGAGAAGTGTTTGGAATAGTCTTCAATGGGAGAGAAATCGTCAAAGACTTCGCGCAAACCTTTTTCGATAAATGTTTGATAGGACTTCTTTTGCACTTCGACAAGATTGGGCAAACTGAATTCTTCAAACTTGCTTTGAATTTTGGAGAACACAACTCTGTCGTGAGTGCCAAATTTTCTCGTTTCTTTTAAACGTGCCATTGGTTTACCTCTTTTTTTTCTTAATAAAATTTGTTTAAACCTGTTGCTTTTTGCCAAAATATGTGTTATGGTATGCCCATAAACAAGCATATTTCGTCCTCTCTTTTGGTTATGGAAAGAGGGGCTTTATTTTTTGCCGAAAATACGACATTTGTTATTATAAACTAGTTGCAGTCAATAGTCAACGTAAAAACTTTATTTGGTTTTAAAAAAAAATTTTGTAATTATTTTTTCATTTTTGGTAGTTTTGCCCATCATTTTGCAAAAACAGAGGTTGAAATTGTGATGCGTTTGTGATACACTTATACAAAAGGAAAAAACTATGCGATTGGATAAATTTTTGAAAGTAGCACGAATTTTGAAAAGACGCACCATTGCCAACGAGGCTTGTTCCACAGGCAAAATCGAAGTCAACGGGCGCGTTGCAAAACCCTCCTACAAACTTTCGGTAGGAGACGTTGTTGCCGTGCATTTTGCCAGTGGCAAATTGGTGTTTGAAGTTTTGATGCTGAAAGAAACGGTCAAAAAAGAAGAAAGTCAATTGCTGTACAGGGTGATACAATGAAATCGGCAATTATCGTTGGGGCAGGTCAAAGCAATCGCTTTGGTCAAGACAAATTGTCCATTGACCTTTGGGGTGCAACGGTGTTGGAAAGAAGCATAGACTTGTTTAGAGGTCTTTGCGACCAAATAATCGTCGTTACTGCAACCGGTCAAGAAAGTTGGCAAGGCGTGGAAGTTGTTAAAGGTGGCAACACACGACAACAATCGGTGTTGGCGGGACTTTGTGTGGCAAAAGGCGAAGTTGTGGCAATTCACGACGGAGCACGTCCTTTTGCATCAAAGGCACTTGTTGCAACCCTTTTGGAACAATGCACCACTTTTGGATGCGCAATTCCCTTTGTTGACTGCAAAGATACGGCTTACTTGGACGACAAACCCATTGACAGAAGCAAACTGAAACTTGTGCAAACGCCACAAGTGTTTTTGAAAAGCCAACTTTTGGACTGCTTGGAAAATGCCCACGGTCAAACGGACGAAAGCACGCTTTACTTTGAAAAGTTTGGCTCTCTCAACTTTGTAAAGGGAGAACAATCCAACGGAAAAATCACGACAAAAGAAGATTTGCCCATATTCAAAAGTGGCGTTGGATACGATATTCACAAATTTAAGACAGGACGTGGCATAACGTTGGGTGGCGTAAAAATTGACTGCGACAAGTCTTTTGTAGCACACTCGGACGGCGACGTTGTTTTGCACGCATTGATGGATGCCATTTTGTCTTGTTGCAATCAAAAGGACATTGGACACCTTTTCCCCAACAATGACCTAACCTACCTTGACGTTGCCAGCAGTAAGTTGCTGAAAAAGGTCACCGACATTTTGCAAAAAATGAAAGGGGAAGTTTTGTCGGTGAGTTTGGCGATAATCGCCCAAACACCGCACTTGGCTCCATACGTTGACCAAATGAAACAAACCATTGCATCTTTTTTGAACGTCCAACCCTGTCACATTGGCATAACTGCCACCACGGCAGAAGGCATTGGCGAAATTGGTCAAGACAAAGCCGTTGCAGTACACGCACACGTTTTGTGCTGTTTTGCTAGATAATTGCACACCACTACTTTTAACCATAAAAAAACACCAAGTTTCATTTGAAACTTGGTGTTGTTTTTTTTATTTGTTTTTGCGACGATTTTTTCTTTCCAACTTGGCTTGTTTCTTTGCTTGAATTTCTGCCTGTTTCAATGCCTCCACTCTGTCTTTTTCAATTTCAGCATCCACCTTTTCGCTGTGAAATTCTTCCAACAAAACTTCGGGGTTTTCAATGTGAAATTTCAAACCTTTGAGAGCCTTGGAAATGGCGTAACCATCACAAATGCGCTCGTCAATGGACAAACCCATGGGAAGCATCAAACGTTTTGTGATTTCGCCGTTTTCGTCAACGACAGGTTCCCATTGCTCTTTGCCAATGGTGAAAAACAAACTGATTGTGCCAAAGTCGTAACAATGGTGAGCAACTGCATCCATTTTGAGCGACTTCAAATTTGCCAACCAAAAGGAAGAGTGGAAAGGACTGACTTCTTTTATAAGTTTTAAAAAACGATTTTTCTTGTCACTGCGTTTCAAAAAGCCTACCCCTGCTTTCATTGCAAACATGGGCAAACCGGAAAGCATTTGCGCCATTTCCGTTGCGTCGCTGTCATTTTGAGGGTTGCGCAACGTGGCAATTTCGTCGTCAATGCATCTTTTGATTTGTGCAATGGTTTCGTTGCCATTGAAAACCTTTCGTACTTGTTCTTCCATGGAGTCATAGTCCAACTTGGTTTTGATGGTGAAACAAGAAGTTATTTTGTAGTTTTCGTAAAGTCTGCCGTTCATAACGTAACGGTTGAGATGAGGAAAACGTGCCAAGCAACGGACGATTGCCGAAAGCACCACGTCCATATAGGTATAAGTTACACCTGTTTCTTGTCGTTGTTGTGCAATGAACTTGTCAATCTTGGTGCAATCCAATTTGATAAAAGAAAAGTTTGTTGCATCATAACGATGAGGCATGATTTGCAAAATCATTTTGAAAATGGGATCTACCGGCACTTCAAACGCGCCAATTCTCTTTTTTGACATAAAATTTAAGCCTCCATTTGGTTGATTATACCACAAAACAATTTGCATTGCAACCCCCCGTTGTCAAGAGAGAAAAATTAAAGGTGTGCCACACAACGTAGCACACCTTTTGTTGATTGTTTTTAGATTTTTTCGCCAAGGTATTGCAAAAGGGCTTTCTTTTGTTCTTGGTCTTGGTCGGGGTTTTGGCACAATTGGACAATTTGTTGTTGCGATTGACGTGTCAGGCGATAGTTTCTTGCCAACAACGAACCTACAATCAAAATGGCAATGGGCAAAACCGTGATGGTAAGTTTGATGGCAATTTGTGCGCCCTCTGGTTGTGCTAAAGGTACAAGTTGAACGTTTTGTCCAACGGTGGCTTTGTAAAGGCTGTCAAAGTAGGCTTGTTGTGCAGTGTACTCTTGTACGGAAACGTAGGTTGTTTCCAAATAGCCAACAAAACCCATTACAAAAGGAGGAATTGCCAAACCAATTGCTTGTGCAGTTGTGTTGAGGAAGTTGGTCAAGCCGGAAAATGCCCCTTCGGTGCGTTCTCCAAAATAAAGTTGTCCAACATTGGCAACGTCGCCCACCGAACTGTGAGGTACGTACACCACACCACATACGCCAACACCCAACGCCGAACCAATGATGATAATAAGCCAGTTGGGAACACCACTTGTGGTTGAAACAGAGTTGTTTTCCAATACTGCCGAGCCTTTTGTTTCGGCAGGCAACAAGAGCAAGACCACCAAAATGATTGACCAAATTAAAGCAGAAACAACGTATGCTGTCTTTTTGTTGGTCTTTTTGATGAGCCACAAGTAAAAAGGCAATGCACCTGCTTGAACAACGAACATACACGCAGCCGCCACAGTTGCAATGGGGAAACGACTTGCACCATTTAACGTTGCAACCAAGTAGGTGTCTTGTCGCAAATAAAAATCAAAGAAAATAAATATAAATGAGGAAATGATTGCCATTGCCATTGATGCGCAAAGTTGCATCCCCAAATAGGTGCGATAGGTTTTGAGTTTGAGAGGTTTGAAAAACTCTTTTAAACTCACCTTGCGTTTGACCGGTGGGGTGACAACCTGTTCCCTTGTGAAAAGAGCACAGCAAATCAAGGAAATCATAAACAATCCACCAAAAATGACGGACATAACAACGTAGCACACGCCACCGTCAATTGATGCTTGGGAAGGGTTTGCTATCATACCCGGTACTGCAACGCAAACAAGTGATGACAAAATGGAAAATGCCACACGAACTGCGTTGACGCTGTTGCGTTGGTCAAAGTCATCCGTCATCTCGCTGGACAAGGAATAGTAGGGAATCAAGATGAAAGATTGCGCCGTTGCGTACATCAAATAGACAATGATGACGAAAATCACCTTCAACGGCACGCTGGTGGTAATCATATTCCAAGGAAAAAACAGCAAAATAAAGCAAACGAACATAATGGGGGCAAATATCAAAACGTATTTGCGACGTTTGCCAAACTTGTTGGGTTGGGTGGCGTCGGTAACTGCACCAATGAAAGGGTCGATGATGCCGTCAAATACCTTTGTGAGCAACAAAATTAAGCTTACCCACAACATGGGCAAACCCACCACCAACGACAAAAATCCGGTAAACAAAAAGTTGATGACGTTGAAAGAGCCACCACCAAAAATGTCACCCGTTGCAAATGCCAATTTGTTTTTTAACGATACCTTTTGTGTCATTTTATACATTTCCCATTTATAATAAAAAAATTTTACACTACACCTTGGGTAAAGTCAATACTCTTATTAAAAAATATACCGAAGAAAAAAACACCCTTTGTTTGTCAAAAGGTGTCTTTTTCAAGTTGATTTGGTTTTTGCAAGCAAATGCCTACTGTATTAAAAAAGCAAAAAATTTGCTTTTTGTCAAACAAATTCTAGACGTTAAATCTAAACAATACTACGTCACCGTCTTGCATGACGTATTCTTTGCCTTCACTTCTTACTTTGCCTTGTTCTTTTGCCTTGGTATATCCACCCAATTCCAACAAGGTTTGCCAAGGGCAAACTTCTGCACGAATAAAGCCCTTTTCAAAGTCGCTGTGAATTTTTCCTGCTGCTTGGGGTGCTTTTGTTCCTTCGGTAATTGTCCAAGCACGAGTTTCCTTTTCCCCTGCCGTGAGATAGCTGACAAGATTCAACAATTTGTAGCAAGTTTGCACAAGTCTGTCCAAACCACTGTGTTTAATGCCATAGTCAGCCAAAAACATTTGCTTTTCTTCGTCGGACAAAGAGGCAATTTCTGCTTCCAAACGAGCGCAAATAACCAACGTTTGGGCGTTTTCTTCCAATGCCTTTTGGCGAACAGCTTTGACGTAATCGTTTTCGCCAACGCCTACGTCTTCTTCGGAAATGTTTGCTGCATAAATGACAGGCTTGTCGGTGAGCAAGAAACTTTCGGCAACAAGTTGCTTTTGTTCGTCGTTTTCAAAATCAAAGGTGCGTACCGATTTGCCGTTTTGCAAGTGTTGAAGAAGTTTTTCCCAAAAAACAACTTCTTCTTTGAGCTTTCTGTCGCCACCCTTTGCAGAGTTTTTGGCACGGGCAAGGCGATTTTCCACGCTGTTGACGTCTGCCAAGACCAATTCCAAATTGATTGTGTCAATGTCGTCAACGGGATCAATTTTGTCGGAAACGTGGGTGATGTCGCCATTGTCAAAACAACGCACAACGTGTACGATTGCATCAACTTCTCTTATGTGCGACAAAAATTTGTTGCCCAAACCTTCGCCACGACTTGCGCCTTTGACCAAGCCTGCAATGTCAACGAAACTCAAAAATGTGGGGGTGATTTTTTTGCTGTTGTAAAGGGAGGCAAGCTTGTCCAAACGTTCATCGGGAACAGCAACCACACCTACGTTGGGTTCAATTGTGCAAAAAGGATAGTTGGCAACTTCTGCACCTGCTTTTGTGATTGCATTGAACAACGTGCTTTTGCCTACGTTGGGCAAACCTACGACACCTAATTTCATTTTTGTACTCCTTTATCGGAATTGTCGGTCATATAATATACCATCAATTTTTACAACGTATATTCTACTACATTTGGTGGTAATTGTAAACCACAAAAGGAGTTGTTTTGACAATTGTTGAAAGTATTTTTCTCGGTCTTGTGCAAGGACTGAGCGAGTTTTTGCCCATATCTTCCTCCGGTCATTTGAAATTGGCAGAAAGAATTTTTTGCATCCAATCCACCTTGCTTTTTGACGTGACTTTGCACGTGGCAACGGCTTTGTCGGTGGTGGTCGGCTTTTTGCCACAAGTGAAAAAATTGTTTGCAAAACCTATGAAAAATCGCCGTTTGCACAGAATTATATTTGCCACCTTGTGCACACTTCCCATTGCCCTTGTGATGCGCCTTTTTGTCCTCGAATCGCATTTTGAGCCCTATTTGTTGACGATAGGTTTTGCACTGACGACAATCTTGCTGTGGCTGACAAGCCTTTTGCCGACGTCAAAAAGCAAACCTTTGTGGGCAAAACCCACTTGGGTTGTTCTTGTTTGCGGGGCTGTTCAAGGCATTGCCACCTTGCCCGGACTTTCCAGAAGTTGCACCACAATATCGACTTTGAAACTGCTGAAAGTGGACAAAAATGATGCCGTGGAATTTTCCTTTTTGTTGTCCTTGCCCATAATTTTGGCAAGTGCTTTGGCTGAACTTGTAGCAACTTCCAACACCACTTTCACAATCCCTTGGTACTGCTTTTTGACCGGCTTTGTCGTTGCCTTTTTGTCGGGATTGTTGGGCATACGTTTGGTGCAAAAATTGTTTGGGCAAGACAAACAACATTGGTTTGCCCTTTATATGACAATTCCCTTTTTGCTTTCCATTTTGCTTTGGTAAAATTGCAATAAAAAAGTCTCAACTTTTCGTTGAGACTTTTTTTGTAGTTAATTAGGATTTCAAATCTTCCAAAATTTTGGAAACTTGGATGGAAACGTCTGCGTTGTCCATGATTGTTTCGAGAAGTTTGCTCCAAGATACCAATTCTTCTTGGCTGTATCTTTCAATCAATTGGTCAAATGCTTCGTCCAACAATGCTTGAGATTTTGCATCATAGTAGCTTTGGAAATATCTGCTTTGATGTGTTGTCAAGTCGTAGATGGAATCGAGTGTGAAGGTGCCGTCCTGTTGTGCAAGTTTGCCTGTGTAGTAAACAACGTGTACACCATAGTCGGAGATTGCAATGCCATAGCCTGCGCCACCGTTGTTGAAACTATCCAATGCTTCTTTTGTTGCTGTGACGTATTCTTCAACCCATTGTGCTTTGTAGTTGGAAGGTGTGCCATCAACACGGACAACGTAGTCGTAAACACGGGAGTGTTGACCAACGTCTGTGTTGTAGTCTTTCATAAGTTGAACAAATGAGTCTTCGTCCAAACTGCCGTTGAGTGCTGTTTCCAATGCTGTGCCGGGGATGAGTTGTACGTTTGTGCCGGATACGTATTGGAAGAAGGTGTTTTCTGCTTTTTGTTGGTCGGTGTAGTCGTCAAAGTCCACGTCTTCGTATGCTTCGGAGAAGTTTTCTGCAACGATTTGACCTGCCAACCATGCGCGATATTCTTGATATTCAACGCTGTCTGAACCCAAACGAGATGCTACCAAACTCAATGCTGCCGATTGTTCATCGGAGAATTGGATGAGCAAGTTTTTGGTATAGACGTAACTATCTGCAAATTGAGAAGGTACAGAGAAAATGAAGTCTGTGCTTTCCAAACCTTCGATTGCTTGAACAAATTTGCTGGGTGCAAGATTGTAGGCTGCTTCAAGTGCAGACTTGTCGTTTGCCCAGTTGTCTGTCAAAGTTTGAATCAAGTTTGCATCTGCTTCTACTTGTTTGTAGAAGGTGTAGTTGTATTTGACTGCAATCATAGATTTGATTGTGCTTTCTACTTGTGTGTCAAATGCAATGTCAAAGGTGTAACCATAACTGCCGTCTGCTGCACGTTTGTATTCTTTTGCTGCACGTTGTTCGAATACTTTGTATTCTTCTGCTGTGACAACGGGTGCGTCTTCTTCGTCGCCTTCTTGGTAACCTGCTTGTGCTTTGACGTATTCAACAATGCGATCGTTGATTTCATCTACTTTTTCTGCCAAGAGTTGGTTGTTTTCGTAGGTGTCTTCTGCAGAAAAACCAAGTTCAGCAAAACTTGTGGGCAAATTGGAAAGGTCGATTCTTTCGTCAATTTCGTCTTCGTCCATTGTTTGTTGATATTTGTATTCGGCATAGGGAGATGCAACTGTTGTGTCAACTACGTCGTATTCGGTGAAATCTCTGGAAGTATCTTCTTCTTTAGCTTCTGCCAAATCGTAGAATTTTGCAATTTCCATTTCCAAATAATTGTCAAAACTCTTGTACATTGAGTTGAGTGCGTATTTGATTGCAAATTCCGTTTCGGCTTGTGTCAAATATTCGGAGTTTTTGTAAACGTCAACATAGTCGTGTGTATAGACGTTGCCGTTTTCATCTGCCAAATGTTTGTATTCGTCAATACGGATGTGAATTTGCACCAAAGAACTTACGACCAATTCAAACAATTGTTCGGTTGTGAAATAGTTTTGTTGGATGTAAGAATAGTATTGATAGTAGTAAGATGTGTAGGTATCCAAAAAATCACCTACGTTGACCGTTTCGTCACCAACCGTGATGGCTGTTTGACTGCGGTATTTAAGTGAGTTTGTAGTGATCATGTCACAGCTACAAAGCATACTTACTGCCAAAACCATGACGATAACCAATGCGATAACTTTTGTTGTCTTTTTCATTTTAATTCTCCAATTTGAGTACGTTGCACCACAAAAAGAGGGCAGTACCCTATATACCGTCTAATTATACTTTATAAGCAAACAAAATGCAACCATTTTTACCCTCATTTCCACTAATTTTCGCCACTTAAAAGGCAAACAATTTTGGTTGCAAGTGCCAACAATCGTTGTTTTTGCATAAATCCTTCCGTATCCAACACCAATGCCATTTCGGTGGAGGAGGGCACAAGCTGATTGTATTTGCTGATGGCATCAAAAACTTGTTTGGACAAAAACTTTTGTTTGTCGCAGTATCTAAACACAACTTTGTCCTTTTTGAACTCCACACGGCAAACCCCTGCTTTTTCTGCATAAAGTTTTAGTTTGGCAATTGCAAACAAGTTTTCCGTTTCAAAAGGAAGTTCGCCAAAGGTTTGCACCACCGTGGTTTTGAGTTTTTCCATTTGCTCTTGCGACGAGCAAGATGCAAGTTGTTGGTAAAAATCCATGCGTTCTTCCAACGACACAATGTAACTTTCCGGTGCGTTTGCACCAACGTCAATTTCCACTGTGCAAGTGGTTGGCGTTTCAATTTGCTCTCCTTTGATTTCGCTGATGCTTTCGTTGAGCAACTTGACGTACATATCATAGCCAACTTTCATCATGTGGCCGTGCTGTTCACGTCCCAAAACGTTGCCTGCACCACGAATTTCCAAATCTTTTAATGCAATTTTGAAACCACTGCCCAACTGAGAGTATTCCACGATGGAATTGAGTCGTTTGTAGGCTGTTTCTGACAAAATTTTGTCTTGTCTATACACAAAATAGGCATACGCCAACTTGTCACTGCGCCCCACTCTGCCTCGCAATTGATAAAGTTGCGACAATCCCAATTTGTCTGCGTCATAGACAATCATTGTGTTGGCGTTGGGCAAGTCGATGCCGTTTTCTATGATGGTGGAACATAACAACAAATCCGCCTTGTGGTTGACAAAGGAGGTTATTGCTTGTTCCAAGGCTCTTTCTTCCATTTGTCCATGCGCCGTGATAATCTTTATTTCGGGCACCAAGTCTTTGAGCCGTTTGGCAAACAAATCCATCCTTTCCACTTCGTTGTAAACAAAGAAAACTTGTCCGCCACGATTGACTTCACGCAAAATTGCATCTCTTAAAACAGCAGAACTGTCTTCCATAACAAAGGTTGCCACAGCCACACGATCTTTGGGTGGCGTGGTTATTGTGGAAATGTCTCTAATTCCCGACAACGCCATGTGCAAGGTGCGTGGAATTGGCGTTGCAGACATTGTCAAAACGTCCACTTCCTTTTTGAGCAACTTTATTTTGTCTTTGTGTTCCACACCAAAACGTTGCTCTTCGTCCAAAATAAGCAAACCCAAATTGGCAAATTTGACGTCCTTGCTGAGCAGTCGGTGTGTTCCAATCACAACGTCAAGTTGTCCTTTTTCCAAACGTTGCCTTATGGATTTTTGCTCGGCTGTGCTTCTGAAACGATTGAGACACTCGACCGTTATTCCAAAGTATTTGAGACGTGTTTCAAAGGTTTTGAAGTGTTGTTCTGCCAAAATTGTGGTGGGACACATCAAAGCAACTTGTTTGCCGTTGGACACCACCTTAAAGGCCGTTCTCAACGCCACTTCCGTCTTGCCATAACCAACGTCGCCCACAAGCAACCTGTCCATGATTTTGTCCTTTTTGAGGTCGCCGTCAATTTCTTTTATACATTTGAGTTGGTCTTCCGTTTCCGTCCACTCGAAAGTGGCAGAAAATTCTTCGTCCAAATAGGCATCTACGTTATATTTGAACCCGCGAGGTTTTTCCCTTTCGGCATAAAGTTTTGCCAAGTCGAAAGACATCGATTTGATGCTTGATTTGACTTTGCTTTTTACCTTGGCAAAGTCTTCGCCACCAATTTTGGACAAAACGGGTTGTTCGCCACCACTATATCTAGACAAAAGGTTGCTGTTTTCTATGGGAACGTAAAGTCGGTCGCCACCTTTGTATAAAACTGCAAAATAGTCCTTTTGTTCGCCACTGCTGGTGGTCAGTTTTTGTATGCCTTCGCACAAGCCAATTCCGTGTATTTCGTGAACGACGTATTCGCCCTTTTCCACCGACAAAAAGACTTGTTTGGTGTTTTTGGAAGTCTTTGTCAAACTGCTTTCGCCTGCAATATCTCTGCTTCCCACCACGGCAACTTGATTGCTGTGAGAAACAAAACCACGTTCAAAATCTGCTTGACACAACAATGCATCTGCACGATTTTCCGTAAGCACTTGGTCTTTGATGGGGTAAACACCCCTTTCGTGCAGTTCTTTTGTCAACAAGTCAACGTCAAACTGACCTGTGCAAATGACTACCTGATAACCATATCTCTTCCAATCCGCCACGTCCTCTGCCAATTTTTGAATATTGGAACGATAAGAAGGTATTGGAGATGAGGAAAAACTGACAATTTTGTCGGGAAGGAAAAAACTTGCTGAATTTATCGTTTGAAGGGCAAGTTGATCGTTGGAAAGACGGAACACTTCCTCTTGGGGAATAAGTGTGTCAAAGTGGTTGGGTAAAACTTCGCCACCTTGCAACAGTGCACCAAAACGAACTTGGTGTTCTCTATACAAAAACTCTACCCTTTCTTGCAAACGGCGAGGTTCGTCCAACACAACGAGAGAATTTTGTGGCAAATAATCCACCAAACGACTTGTTTTGACGTAGGGCATAAGCCACGCGTTGTCGCAACTTTCCCCACCTGATGCCACTTCCAATTCGGAAAAAATGGTTTGCAAACGTGCCTTGGCATCCGAATTGACCTTTTGGTTTTCAATTTCAAAAGCCACCTTATCCAAAATGCGTTTGGGAGTGTTTCCTGCATAAAGCAAAGGCAACAGCACCACCTTTTGCACTTGCCGAACGTTGGCGTTGTCTTCAATTTCGAAGATGCTTTCTATAAAATCGCCAAAGAAGTTAAGTCTATACTGACCGTTGGGGCAAAATACGTCCAAAATGTCGCCACGAAGGGAAAAGTCGCCCATTTGCTCAATTTTATCCACTCTTGTATAGCCTGCCTTGACAAGTCGCTTTGCAAGGTGCAAAACTTCTTTTTGTTCATCTTGGCAAAGGCAAATTACGTTGTTTTCAAACTGCTCTTTTGACAAAATGGGTTGCAACAAACTTTCAATGCACACCACGACGCCACGAAAACCATTTTGCATTTGGTACAAGGCAAGGTTGCGTTGGGCGATTTTGCTTTTTGACAAGTTTTGACGGTACAACAAAACGTCCTGACTTGCAGGCAAAAAGGCATAGCCCCCACCGTTGAGAGCATTGAGCGAACGCAACAATTGTTGGGCTTGAACGTAGTCGCTGGTAACGTAAAGTATAAATCTTTCCATACCGGACAAAAGCACTGCTTTTTCATTTTGTTGCACGCCAAAAGCCACGATTTTTTTATCGTGGAGGGTGTCGTACAAATTTTGGTACGCAAGATTATGTGTAAACTGTTGGATAAAATTGGTCATCTAACGTTTGTTAAATTGCCCCATTACCTTTTCAATTGGTGTTCCTGAACAAAATTCCATCAACGCCTTTGCGCAAAGTTCAATGGTAGGTTGCAACGTTTGGTTGTCTTGTTGACTGATTTGTGCCAAAACGTATTCGCGCATATCTCCATCGTGTCCGATACCGACACGCATACGAACAACGTCTTCCGTTTTAAGACAATGAACGACGTTTTTCATACCATTGTGCGTACCACCACTTCCTTTTGTGCGAATACGCAAGTTGCCAATGGGCAAATCTGCATCGTCGTAGCATACGACAAGGTTGCCCACGGGAATTTTGTATTTTAACACCAATTCCCAAATACTTTCCCCCGAAAGGTTCATATAAGTAATGGGCTTGGCTATGATAACTTTTTCTCCGTTGATGCGAGTGTGTGCCGTGATTGCACGACATTCGCCTTTGTCAAACTTTGCATCACAAAGACGACAAAATTCGTCGACGCAACGGAAGCCGACGTTGTGAAAAGTATTTTGATATTTTGCGTCGGGATTTCCCAGACCTACGATTAAATACATAGTTTCACCTTTTTTGTATTGTAACACATTATGCACAACTTTTGCAACACAAAAAGGCAAACAAAAAGACTTACTGCCATTTTGCAGTAAGTCTTTTGTGCTTTTTTAATTAACCAATGATTTCAATGATTGCTGCTTCTGCTGCATCACCACGGCGCAAACCAATCTTGTGGATTGTTGTGTAGCCACCTCTTTGGCCCAATTCTTGTGCACGTTTGTCGAAACGAGGTGCATAATCGTTGAACAATTTTTCAATCAAGGGGTGTTTGACGTCTTTGGTGCGAACTTTGTATTGCAATTTTGTTTCTTTGGGCAATTTTGCTTCTTGCAAATCGCAAAGACCTGCCATAAGTTTGCGACGTGCTGCAAGTTTTTTGCCTCCGTCGTTCAATACTGTAACTTTGGTGTCAACGCCTTTGATAACTTTTGTCTTTTGAACTTCGACTGTATCTTGGTATGTGTTGATAGCCAACGTAATGTATTTTTCGGCAATTTTTTGGATTTCTTTTGCACGAGCATATGTCGTTTCAAGTCTGCCCAACCACAAAAATTGTGATACTTGGTTTTTAAGCAATGCCAATCTTTGATCTGTTGCTCTTCCTAATTTTCTATTTGCCATGTGAGTAATCTCCTATTCATCCTTATTTCTCAAAGACAAGCCATAACTTTCCAATTTGGCAATGATTTCGTCAAGAGATTTTCTGCCAAGGTTTCTTACCTTGATCATATCTTCTTCACTCTTCATAATCAAATCTTCCACAGTTTGGATGTTTGCACGTTTCAAGCAGTTGTTGGAACGGATGGACAAGTCCATATCGTCCACACTCATTTCAAGAATTTTCTTTTGACTGTCAGATTCGCGAGGCTTCAAAATGTCTCCGCTGAATGCGCTGGACAAGTCAACAAACATTTTGATGTGGTCTTCGATGATTTTTGCTGCCAAAGAAACGATTTCTCTGCCAGAGTATGCACCGTTTGTTTCCACTTCCAACGTAAGTTTTTCTTTTGTGAGGTCTTGACCTACACGTGCACTTTCTACTGTATAACTTGCTGTTTTTACAGGTCCAAAAATGGAATCGATGGGAATAAATTCCACAGGGTAATTCATTTTCAATTCCTTGTTCTTGTCCTTGTTCTTTTGTACCGATACGTAACCACAACCACTGCCAACGTAAAGTTCGCAAACGAAGTGTGCGCCTTTTTCGATTGTGCAGATGTACAAATCGGGGTTCAAAATTTCTACTTCGGCATCGGTGATGATGTCTGCTGCAGTAACTGCAACGGGTTCGTCACTTTCGCCAACTTTGTCAATGGTAATCGAGGTTCTGAAATCTTTGTCTTCATTGATTGTTTTCAATGCAAGGCATTTGATATTCAAAATGATGTCCGACACGTCTTCACGAACTCCGGGGATGGAGGAAAATTCGTGCTTGACTCCGTCGATTTTAATGCCAACAACCGCAATTCCGGGCAAAGCGGACAACAATACTCTGCGCAAAGCGTTACCCAACGTTATTCCGTAGCCTCTTTCGAGAGGTTCGGCAACAATTTTAATTGAGCTACCTTTGGGACCACTTTCTTCCACCGTCATTTTGGGTTTTTCAATTTCCATCATTAGACAACATTCTCCTTATTTAAATTTTTATTAGCCCTATACTCGGCTCAAGTTCCAAGACCGTTATTATTTGGAATACAATTCGACGATCATATGTTCTTGGATGCTGGAATCGATGTCTTCTCTTTGGGGTTTTGCCAAAACTTTACCTGTCAACGTTGCATTGTCGAACGTCAACCACTTGGGCATGTTTGCTGCGGGTTTTGCTTCTTTGAGTGCAACGAAAGGTGCAAGTTCAAGTTTGTTTTCTTTGATAGAAATAACGTCGCCAACTTTTACTTGGTAAGAAGGGATGTTCAATCTTTTGCCATTGACGGTTACGTGGCCGTGTGTGACAAATTGTCTTGCTTGGCTT
>JAFQWS010000022.1 GCA_017407305.1 Clostridia bacterium | reverse complement strand
CCGACTATCCATTGCAAAAGAAACGTCACACTGTGGAATATTTGCGTGAAATTGCTCACCTTCGTCCTCGCACCAACTTGATTTCAGCAGTTATGCGTGTTCGTTCTGTTGCAGCATATGCAATTCACAGCTTTTTCAACGAAAACGATTTCGTTTACGTTCACACGCCCTTAATTACTGCAAGTGACTGCGAAGGTGCAGGTGAAATGTTCAGAGTTACCACTTTGGACGTGGAAAATCCTCCCAAAACACAAGACGGAAAAGTGGATTTTAAACAAGATTTCTTTGGCAAAAGTTCTTTTTTGACCGTTTCCGGTCAACTTAACGTTGAAACGTATTGTATGGCATTTGGCAAAGTTTACACTTTTGGTCCTACTTTCCGTGCAGAAGTTTCCAACACGCAACGTCACGCAGCAGAATTTTGGATGATTGAACCGGAAATTGCATTTGCAGATCTTTCCGATACAATGGACTTGGCAGAATCAATGACAAAATACGTCATTAAATACGTATTGAAACATTGCCCTGACGAAATTGCATTTTTCAACAATTTTGTGGATAAAACTTTGTTGCAACGTCTTACAACTTTGGCAGATGCAAAGTTCGCTCGCATGACATACACTCAAGCAGTGGAACTTTTGTCCAAAAACAACGACGCATTCGAATATCCCATTTCTTGGGGACAATCTTTGCAAACGGAACACGAGAAATATCTCACCGAAAAGATCGTCGGTGGCCCTGTATTTGTAACCGACTATCCTCAAGACGTAAAGGCATTTTATATGCGCTTAAACGACGACGGCAAAACGGTTGCTTGCACCGATATGTTGGTTCCCGGCATTGGCGAATTGATTGGTGGCAGTCAACGTGAAGAACGTTTGGACGTTTTACTTGCCAACATCAAAAAGTTTGGTCTTAAAGAAGAAGACTATTGGTGGTACAACGATTTGAGAAAATACGGTGGTACAAAGCACGGTGGCTATGGCATTGGTTTTGAACGTTTGATTATGTTCTTGACAGGTGTATCCAATATTCGTGACGTGTTGCCTTTCCCCAGAACAAGTAAAAACGCACAATTTTAAAATTAAAAAAAACTCAACGAAAACGTTGAGTTTTTTTTGTATAATTTTTGCTTTTGAACATACTATTTTTATGAAAAAGTATCATAAAAAGCAGTGCAAAACAACACGAATACCACTCAATTTTGGTGGTGTAGAACAACAATTTGTCGGCAACCCAATGCTTTTGGGTGGCAACATTTCTTTGCCCGACGACAGCATCCAAATTGACAAAAACAGCCTCAAAAAGTAGGTTTATCGCCCTCAAAAAAACAAATTGATGCCAACTTACACTCACAAAAAGAAAACTCCAAAAAGCCACTTTGACATTGCATTTTTACCGACAAAGTGCTTTTTGTAGGACATGGTTTTGGTGGTGTTGAAGATTTTGGTTTTTTGCAAATTTCTTTGAGATATCTATCTTGATTTACAAATTGATGGTTGCAGTTCATAATATATTAAACAAATGTTTATTAAACAGTTGCAATTTCACCCTTTCGGTAGTATAATATGACAAGAAAGTTATGGAGGACACACTAATGGTATTGGAAAAAGTAAAAAGATTGCTTGCCGAACAACTCAACGTTAAGCCCGAAACAATCACCAGAGAATCCAACATCGTCGTTGATTTGCACGCAGACTCTTTGGACGTAGTTGAATTGCTTATGGCATTGGAAGATGAATATGGTGTAACAATTCCTGACGAAGAAGCAAACAATTTTGCAACAGTCGGTGCATTGGTTGATTTTATTGAATCCATTAAATAATTTATACAAAAAACTGAACGCTCAACTTATGTTGGGCGTTTTTTGTCTTCAAAATTTATTGCTTTCAACACATGGTGGACGTTAAGTGTTTTCTCAAAAGAGAATAACGCAAATTCAAAATTTGAAATTAAACAATAGGGCGGTTTGAGTAAAATCAAATCGTCTTTGACTTTTTTTATATCTCTATGATATAATCAAATTGCCAATCAATTAAGGAGGCTTACATATGTTTGTAAAAAGCAAAATCAGATCATATTTGCTAAAAGTAGGCGAAAACAAAAGTCCTTTTGACGTTTTATTATCCGATTATTTAAACGGCAAACTTAAAAGAGAATTTCAAAATGAAAAAATTAGAGTAGTATCCATCCGCATTGATTTGTCTAATGATAACAAATGTATATTAGTACGTGGCAAATATCAGGCGTATCACATTGATGTAGAGATTTACCCTAGCGAACTCACCATTTCGTATGATTCTTGCAACAAGGAAAGTATGACGTATCCTCTAGATAGCAGTGAGCAAGTGTATAGCAACTTGCTTGGTGTTATCAAGATGATACATATCAAATACAGTTGATAAAAACTCAAAACTTAAGAACAGGGCGGTTTGAACAGTCAAATCCAACTCTTGAAACATAGTTGCAAATCTTAATAGGAAAAGCGCTGATTTTGCTCTTTGCTCGCTTGGAGGTGCGAAGAGTGCGACGTTGAGATTGAAAATCAAAGGAGAAAAACCATCTCACCATCACGAGTAAAAATATCTTTGCCTAACAAAATAGGAGAGAAAATTAAGTCTATTATTATTTGGTAATTGTTCAAACAATTTAAGTTGGCGATAATTAACCCTTGTTATATTTTCAAGTAAAAACGGAGCAAAGTCTCCGTTTTTTTTGTAAATTTATTGTGTCATTTGATTAAAATACAAAAAAATATATTTTATTAGAGATGCCATATTTTCTGCAATATAGGTTTGAGAAACAGTGGTGGAATTAAATTTCCGCAAAGAAAAAAATTCGTTGTGGATTAAATATTACTGCAAGTAAATTAGTTTTGCGCAAATTGACAAAAAAAGTCGCAAGGTAGTATATAAATCCTATTTGCATAAACTAGTATTATGTTTGAAATTACCATTTGGGTAACAAAAAAGGCCCACTTAGATAAAATTTTGCAAGATCTTGCCCTGCCAATTAAAAGCGTAAATGGTGTATATGCCACAACGCAAAAGGAAAATTTTGGTATAAGTTTTGCAATTCCAAAGTTGTACCAAAGCGTTTTTAAAAAGAAAATTTCGTCAGTTTTGGCGGAAATTTTGTGTCTTGGTTACAAAGCAGACTATTTTTCAAACAGTGTAAATCTAGCTGACAACGAGTGGAAAAATTTGATTGTTGGCACAATGAGTTTCTTTGACAACACAGAAGATTTGAAGTGGAGCAAAACTCTTTTTGATTGGGAACATCCAATATATTTGGAAGGCTATTTCAACTTTTTGATGAAACCAATAAAGAGTCGTTGGCAGGAGATTGTCAGTCTTGCTTCACACCACAAAACGTTGTTTCAAGACACAGAAGTGGCAAAAGAATTTTTGGTTTACTTGGCTCAATCTATGCCCTATAAAATGGAAAAATTGTCCTTGGAGTGCTGTTTGGACCAATATCATTTGTTTGATGAAAAGGAACAACTAAAAGTTAATCTTTGGAACTTTTTATCGTGCGCAACTCCACAAGAAATGGCATTTTTGGACGTGGTAAAAAACAAGCCAAAAGAGTTAAAAATTTATCAAGCGTGTGATTTTTTTGACAAAAAAACCCTTGCTTTAATAAATGAAATCTTTGACGTGAAGTTGTTGGAAAAGAGTTGACAAAAAGGTATTTTATATTAAAATAGGTATATAAATACAAAGAGGAAAAGACACGTTTTATACTGTTAGTTTTTCAGAGAAGGGCTGGTTGGTGAAAAGCCCGAGGCGACGTATAAGATACTACTTTTTACAAAACTCTTTCAGTTTGTTCTTTCTGTAAAAAAAGTTCAAAGTGGGCGACTTGCGTCGTCAATTAAGGTGGAACCACGGATTTTATTCGTCCTTATGCAGTTTTGTTGCATAAGGACTTTTTTGTTTACGGAGGTAAAGAAAATGATTAAAGTTACATTGCCCGATGGAAGTGTAAGAGAATTTGAACAAGGCATTTTTGCCATGGACGTAGTTAAATCTATTTCCGAAGGTTTGGCAAGAGTTGCATTGTGCGTAGAAGTGGACGGCGAGGCAAGAGATTTGTACAGCGTTTTGGACAAAGATTGCTCTTTCAAAGTGCTCACGTTCAACGATGAAAAGGGCAAAGAAGTGTTTTGGCACAGTTCTTCTCACGTTTTGGCACAAGCAGTTTCCAGAATTTGGCCCCAAGCCAAATTTGCAATTGGCCCTGCAATTAAAGACGGCTTTTACTACGACATAGATTTTCCTTCTCCAATCACGGTGGAAGACTTGCCCAAGATTGAAGAAGAAATGAAAAAGATTGTCAAGGAAAATATTCAAATCAAGCGCGAACCCATCAAAAGAGATGATGCAATTAAATTGTTCGAGCAACTTGGCGACAAATACAAAGTGGAAATTTTGCAAGGCATTGATGACGAGTGGGTATCCTTGTACCGTCAAGGAGACTACTTTGATTTGTGCCGTGGACCTCACTTGCCCAACACAGGCAAAGTAAAAAGTTTCAAACTTACTTCCGTTGCAGGAGCATATTGGCGTGGCGACACAAAAAACAAGATGTTGACACGTATTTACGGTGTATCTTATGAAAAGAAAGCCGATTTGGAACAATATTTGACAATGATTGAAGAAGCCAAAAAGCGTGACCATCGCAAACTTGGCAGAGAACTTGATTTGTTTGATATTTTTGAAGAAGGCCCTGGTTTTCCTTTCTTCTTCCCCAAAGGTATGACTTTACGCAACACTTTGGTGGATTTTTGGCGTCACGAACACAGAAAAGCAGGTTACGTAGAAGTCAGCTCCCCCATGATTTTGAACAAAGATTTGTGGTTGCGTTCTGGTCACTGGGATCACTACAAAGACAATATGTACACGGTAAAAATCGACGAATTGGATTTTGCAATCAAACCCATGAACTGCCCCGGTGGTATGCTTGTTTACAAACGCAAACCTTGGAGTTATCGTGATTTGCCTTTGCGTGTTGCCGAACTTGGTCAAGTTCACCGTCACGAATTGTCCGGTGCTTTGCATGGTTTGATGAGAGTACGTTGCTTTACCCAAGACGACTCACACATTTTCATGACACCCGAACAAATTGAAAACGAAATTGAAAACGTCGTTCGTTTGATTGACAAAGTTTACAACGTCTTTGGTTTTTCTTACAAATTGGAATTGTCCACACGTCCCGAAAATTCAATGGGTTCTGACGAACAATGGGAAATGGCAACTCAAGCATTGAAAAATGCTTTGAACAAAATGGGCAAAGACTATCAAATCAACGAAGGCGATGGTGCATTTTATGGTCCTAAAATCGACTTCCACTTGCAAGACAGCATTGGCAGAACGTGGCAATGTGGCACAATTCAATTGGACTTCCAAATGCCCGAACGTTTTGACCTTACCTACGTTGGTGCAGACGGCGAAAAGCATCGCCCTGTCATGATTCACCGCGTTGTCTTTGGTTCTATCGAACGTTTCATTGCAATTTTGACGGAGCACTATGCCGGTGCATATCCCACTTGGTTGGCACCCGTCCAAGCAGTTGTTTTGCCCATTTCCGACAACCATCACGAATATGCTCAAAAGGTTTATCAACAATTGTTTGATGCAGGACTTCGTGTAGAATTG